>CALLIQ010000220.1 GCA_938008925.1 uncultured Acidimicrobiales bacterium | reverse complement strand
GGGATTCCAGGGCCAGCGTCGTCGACGAACACGCCGTTCGGGCCCGCCGAGATGCCGATCGGACTGCCGTCGGGACTGTATTTGTTGGCGTTGTGGAGCAGATTGGCGATCGCTCGATCGAGCTGGTCGGCATCGCCGACGACCATGACGGGCGCGAAGTCTCGGTCGACGATGCGGCCGGTTCGGCGGGTGAAGCGCTCGACCACCTGCTCGACGACGGGCACGAGGTCGGTCGGGACGAGCTCGGGCTCGGCGTAGGAATCGGTCGCGAGGTTGACGATCTCGGCCATGACGTCGTTGAGTTCGACGAGTTCGCGGCGGACGTCGGCGAGCGTTTCAGCTCGCACTGCGGGGTCGAGGTCGGGCGCCTGCATCAGCCACTCGACGTTGGCGCGCATGCTCGTGAGCGGTGTTCGCAGTTCGTGCGCGGCGTCCTGCACGAGCCGCTCCTGTTGCTCGCGCGACATTCGCAGTGCGCCCATGAGGCGGTTGAAACCTCTCGACAGACGGCCGACCTCGTCGCGGTCGTCGGTCGCCGGCACCGGGGTTGCGAAGTCCTGGGTCTCGGTGATGTGGTCGAGCGTCTCGCTCAACGAGCGCAGGGGTCGGGTGGTTCGTTGGGCGACGATCCAGCCGGCGAACCCGGCCACGAGCGCAGCGATGATCGAAACGACGAGCAGACGCGTGCTCAGGTCGTCGACGAGGCTTCTCGACTCGCTCAGCGAGCGGGCGACCTGCACGGCACCGCCGCCCTTGAGCGACTGCGTGATCATTCGATGCTCGACGCCGTCGATCGAGATCGTTCGGAAGAGTGTGGCGTCGTCCTGGGTCGCGATCGCTCGATCGGCGGCCTCGACGGGAAGGAGAAGGCCGGAGTTCGACGTGACGTCGCCGTCTTTGTCGATCACCTGGACCTCGGAATCGGGGTCGACCGCGATGCTCTGCCCCTCGGACCGTCGGTCGTCGTCTCGACGGTCGGACGGGCGGTCGCGTTGACCGTCGTCGATCTCGTCAGCGCGCTGGCTCAGGAACGAATCGAGCTCGGCGGTGACCTGTCGATTGGTGGCCACGAACGATGCCCCACCGACGACCAGGGCAGTGGTCGCGGCGACGGCGGCGAAGAAGATGGCGAGACGCGCCCCGAGGCCCATCTCAATCGCCCGCTCGCATCACGAAGCCGAGACCGCGCACGGTCTCGATCACTCGAGGGGTGCCGTCGGCCTCGAGCTTGCGTCGGAGGTAGCCGACGTGCACATCGAGCGATCGGGAGGAATCGCCGAAGTCGTAGCCCCAGATCCGCTCGTACATAACCGAACGCTCGAGCACGATGCCGTCGTTGCGCATCAAGAGCTCGAGGATCGAGAACTCGGTGCGGGTGAGATCGATCTCGCCGGATGGGCCGGTGACGAGGCGACGAGGGACGTCGAGGGTGAACGGTCCGATCTCGAGGACGTCACCCGGCCGCTCGTCGTCGACCCGACGAAGCAGGGCCCGCACACGGGCGAGCAGTTCTTCGAGCTCGAAGGGCTTGGTCACGTAGTCGTCGGCGCCGGCATCGAGCCCGGCGACGCGATCGTTCACGTCGTGGCGTGCGGTCAGCATCAAGACCGGCCGGCGGTCGCCGCGTTCGCGGAGGCGACGGCACACGCTCAGCCCGTCGACGAACGGCATCATGACGTCGAGCACGACCGCGTCCGGATCGTGTTCGACGATCGCCTCGAGGGCCGCTGCGCCGTCGTTGGCGACGACGACTTCGTAGCCCTCGTAGGCGAGGATCCGTTCGAGCGCCTTGCGAATCTCCGCGTCGTCTTCGGCGATCAGCAGCTTGTGTTTGCGTTGGTTGCCGGTCACGAGGTTCTCCACAGCCATCGTCCGGTCGACGCCGGGTGGCGGTCGATTCGACGGGATTCCTGGGGGGCATTCTGGCGGGAAAACACTGCCGGCCACGCGACGGTGCCCCGACCCACACGATGGCGGATCGGAGCACCGGAGTCTGCGCCCTTGCGGGAAAGGTGGAGGGAAGCGGGCGCAGGCATCAGGCTCAGACTTCGTCGTCTGAGTCGTCCGAGTTGTTGTCGTCGTCGGCTCGGTCGCTCACGCCGTTGACACGGTCGGTGATCTTGGCCTCGACCTCGGCGAGCTTCTCGTCGGCACGTTCCTGGGTGATGGAGCCGTCGGCGACCTTGGCTTCGATCCGCTCGGTCTTCGCTTCGACCATGGCGGCGATCACGTCGTCGACGTCGACGCCGTTCTCTTCGGCGATCTCGGCGATGGTTGCGCCGTTCTCGCGGGCCTCGCGGAGGTCGGCCTCGTCGATGCCGATGGCCTCAGCCGCGGCCTCGAGGTTGCAGCCGCCGTGTCCTCGGCGGTTGCCGTCGGCGTCGGAATCAGCCTCAGCGTCGCCGTCGGTCTCGCCCTCGGTGTCGGCATCGGGATCGTCGGACTGGATCTGGACGATGTCGCCGTCGTCGGTGACGGCGGTGTTGTTCGTTTCCTCGACCGACTCGGATGCTTCGGCGCGGTCGCTCTCAGCGGAGGCGACGCTCGTGAGGCCGAGGCCACCGAGGGTCATACCGGTGAGTGCGGCGACGGCGAGGAGCTTCTTGTTCTGCATGGTTCGTGTCCTGTCTGTGGGGGTGTGTTGGGGACACCGACACCATCGACGTTCGAACGCAAGGCTGCGGCAGCCGACCGGCAAGGAATCGGCAAAGCGCACGCCGCTGGGTCTTGTCACGTTCTTGCCGTTCGCTTTGCCAACCGTTCGCATTGGCTGGCGATGGTTCCGGGATGACCCCGATTGCAACCCTCGAATGCCCCGACGACCCCGTCGAGATCCGCAAGCCCACCGCTGAACAGATCGTCGATCGACTCACCGCAGTGCCGCCCTGGGCGCTCCTCATCCAGCTCTTCATCGGCTTTGGATGGCTTCGCGCCGTCGCCGAGAAGGTCATCGACCCCGGTTGGTGGACCGGATCGGTGATCGACGAGTTCGTCGCCTCCCACGCCGACCAGGCACTCGTCTGGTACCGACCGTTTCTCGATCGCATCGTCGAGCCCGGCACGCCAGCGATCGCCCTTGCCGTTCTCGGCCTGCAGCTGATCGCCGGCGTCAGCCTCGTCACCGGTCGGCGGCTGGGTCTCGGCCTCTCCGTCGGCATCTTCTTGAATCTGCACTTCATGGCGTCGGGAGCGGTCACCCCCTCGGCGTTCTACCTCTTGGCCCAGGGCGCGCTCGCGCTGTGGCTCGCGGGGGAACGGCCCGGCATCGTCACGACGCTCCGCCTGCGATTCGCGGCGATGGCCGCCACGTTCCTCGCGGCGCTCAACGTTCCGTTCTTGTCGACGGTGCATCCCGAGCACGTCATCGAGGACCCGGCGATGATGTTCGCCTTCGGTGGCGGGCTCGTCGCGCTCACGTGCCTGCTCACCTCGGTCGAGCATTCGCCCGAGGTTGCTCGAGTCAGGGTGTGAGACTCACGACATGACTCTGCTCACGACATGACCCTGCTCACGACATGACTCTGAGCTCGTGCTTGCGGAAGTAGGTCGCCACGACCGTCACGAACGACAGCACCGCAGCTCCGCTGATCGTCGGCCCGGTTCCGACGACCGATGCGATCGCACCGAGCGCGAGTGCTCCGAACGGCATGAGGCCAGCCATCATCAGCGTGTAGAGGCCCATCACCCGGCCCATCAGGGCCTGAGGCGTGTTGGCCTGGATCAATCCCTGATTCATGTTGATGTAGAACCCGCCGGCCAACCCCATGAACAGCGCGAGCACGATGATCGGGGTGAACGTGGTCATGAGACCCATGAGGAAGGTCATGGTGGAGCCCACCATCATCGCCCGCATGAACGCGGTGCCCTTGTTGGCCATGTTGCCCTTGCGCATGACCACGACCGACGAGATGGCGATACCGAGGCCCATGGACGCAAAGGGCATCGCGGCCTCGCCCGCATCGCGGCCGATGGTCTCCTTGACGTGCGCCTGCAACGTGACCATGACGGCGGGGTTGATCGTAAAGCTCGAGAGCATGAGCAGGCCGAACAGTGGACGCAGACCGGGATCGTCGAGCACGTGGCGGACGGCTTCGGTCGTCTCCGCCCGAATCGAGCGCCTCGGTGCATCGGGGTTCTCGTGGGCGGGAATCTTCAGCACGAGAAGAAACACGACGCCGCTCAGCATGAGCAGCGACATGAACCAGAAGACGCCGTCGAAGCCGAACTGGTCGCCGACCGCCTTGGCGACGACCGGGCCCAGAATCAGCGAGACGGTCATGGCGAGCGCATTCACGGCGATGGCTGAGAAGAGCTGCGCTTCATCGACCAGAGCGGGGATGAGCGACGCTCGAACAGGCTGACCGATCGCCGACGCGGCGCCGGCCAGGAGTGTGATGAAGATGACCACCGGCATGGTCACGAGATCAGCGCCGATGAGCACGGCGGTGCCGGCCATCACCAGCCCGCCGGCGATCTGCGTGGTCATCAACAACAATCGTCGATCGTGTCGATCGGCCCATGCGCCCGCGTGCAACACGAGGAAGGCGGCCGGAAGGCCCAGGGTGAACACGGCGACGCCCTGGGCGACGCTGGTGCGACCGAGACCGTCGAGAACGAGCCAGCCGAAGACGAAGCGCTGGGCGTTCGCGACGATGAAAAAGCCGATGTTGTTCAGCCACAGGAGGCGGAACGAACTGTTGGTGAGTGCGTTCGCGGGCTTGGCAGCTGGCTCGGTCGTGACGGTCACATGACGAGTCTCACACGTTCCCTCGGGCGACCCGAACTCTGTGGTCGTTCGGTCTACCTTCATGCTCGATGTTCGCCGGCGTCTTGGCCCGCATCGCAGCGGGACTCCTCCTCATCATCGCGCTCGTGAGCGCGTCGTTTGCTGCGCCCGCGAACGCCCACGACTCCGACGACGAGCGAGGGCGACCGAACCCCCAAGGGGCCGCCCTCCAGGACGAGCAGGCGGATGAGCAGGCAGAGGAGAACGGCGAGGGGGAGGAGCTCACCGTCGAAGAGTTGGCTCAGCGCGAGGGCGAGGACGAGGAGCCGGACACAGCGGTCGATGGTGAAGCGGAAGACTCGATTCCTGCATCATCACTGGTCGAATTGCCGGGCGATTGCGAGAACGGGTTCGCCGTCATCGATCCGGGTGTATCGGTCGACTGCGTCTTCCGACTTCTGCCCGACGTCGAGGCGGACGACATCGAGTTCGCGTCGATCAGCGATGGCGGCGACATCTTCGTGCCTTGCCGGACCAGCGGTCGTGTCGTTCGGTGCCTCAATGTCGGTGGCGACTTCATCGCCGGGCCTCGAACGCTGTCGCTGACCATCGACGACGAGTTCCACGAGACGGCGGCGTCGATCGACTCCCAGTGGACCGACGCGGGGCAGATCTACGTGTCGTTGCCGACGGTCGAACCGGTCACCTTCGACGGCCTGCCGATCGAGGTCTTCAGCTACCCCTCCGGTCCGGTCGATGGCCTGTTCCTCAACGTCCGAGTGCGAGGCTCGAGCCGGGTGATCGAGTCGATCCCGATCGACGTCGGCACGCCGTCGGTGAGTGGGCAGACCGAGTTGGAGTTCGATCTCGCTCCCGGTCGCTATCGGATGTGGCCGTGCGTCGGCGCCACGCCGACGACATGCGAAGAACTCCCGGGTGGCAACGGCTTCCAAGTCGTCGATCCGGTGGTCGAGGAGCTCATCGCCGGCCACAATCGCCGGAGCGCCGAGCGAATCAACGTGTTGTTCGTCGGCTCCGGGCTCGGTGGTGACCGAGACGAAGTGGCCGTCATCGCCCGAGAGATGCTCGGTCTCGATGGTCCGGCACCCGTC
>CALLIQ010000219.1 GCA_938008925.1 uncultured Acidimicrobiales bacterium | reverse complement strand
CACGTCGGCGCCGAAGGTCAGGTTCGGGACGAATCGGCCATCCATGACGTCCCACTGGATGCGGTCGACGCCGGCCGCTTCGAGCTCGGCGCACTCGTCGCCGAGCTTGGCGAAATCGGCGGGCAACACCGACGGAACGATCTTGATGGCGGGGATCTCAGACACGGCCGACATGATGCCATGTCGACCTCGCTCACACCCTGTCCTCGACCCCTGTCTTGCACACCTGTCCTGCACCCGCTCTTCGCGTATCGCTCTCGGTGTGGCATAGCGTGCAGGTGTGGGCGAACGAGCAGAGATCGAACGGGTCGTCGCGGGAGGTGCCGGACTCGGTCGCCTCGCCGACGGACGGGTGGCGATCGTCAAGGGCGCATTGCCGGGCGAGACGGCCGTCGTGGCTGTCGAGCGTGAGGCGAAGCGCCACATCGAAGGCAGCGCCGTCTCGATCGAGAACCCCTCGCGCCATCGGGTGAGCCCGCCATGCCCGCATGCTCCCGATGAGGGTGCCCCTGCCAACGACTCGTGTGGCGGCTGCGATTGGCAACACATCGACACCGCGCAGGCGACCGAGTTTCGTCGGGCGATCGTGGTCGACGCTCTGCGCCGGATCGGCAAGATCGCTGAGCCTGACGTCGTCACCGGCCCGTCTCTCGGTGTCGAGGGCTACCGCACGATCGTGCGGGCCGCCGTCGATCCGGCGGGGGTCCCCGGCTTCCGCAAGGCCGGTTCGCACGACCCAGTCGATCTCGACTCGTGTCTCGTGGCTCATCCGTTGGCGGCTGAGATCTTGCTGGACGGTCGCTTCCCCGGCGCATCGGAGATCGAGATCAAGGTCGGAGCTCGTACCGGTGAACGGCTCGTGTCGGTCACGCCATCCACCGCCGTCGCCGCGGCCCAGGCGCCCGACGGAGTGATCGTCGTCGGTCAGGGCGGCGACGGCGCGATCGTCGAATCGGTCGCTGGCAATGACTATCGCATCTCTGCCGGATCGTTCTTCCAGTGCCGCCCCGACGGCGCCGACGCGTTGATCGATTTGGTGCGGGAGGCCTGCGGCTCGTCACTCGACCAGCCCGGCCGGCGCCTCCTCGACGCGTACGGGGGTGTCGGCCTGTTCGGTGTCGCCCTCGGCGAGGGGCATCACGTGGTCAGCGTCGAGTCGAACCCGTCGTCGTGCGCCGATGCGGAGGTCAACCTCGACCGGGCCGGGACCGCGTCGTTCCAGGTCGTCCGCTCGAACATGGAACGCTGGACGCCGCAGTCGATGGACGTCGTCATCGCCGACCCCGCGAGAAAGGGTCTCGGGCCGAAGGGCGTGGGCGTACTCGCCGCGACCGGAGCGGAGACCCTCGTGTTGGTGAGCTGTGACCCGGCGGCGCTCGGGCGAGACGCCCGACTGTTGATCGATGCGGGGTTCACGCTCGACGGCGTGACCACCCTCGACCTCTTCGGTCACACCTCCCACGTCGAGGCGGTCTCTCGCTTTCACCGCTGACAACCGGGTGGGCAGGGCTGTCTGGGCAGGGCTGTCGAGACGGGGCTCGCTAGCTCTTGTTACGGGACTGCTTGGCTCGGCGGGCGTCACCCGCTGCGAGCAGCGCCGCTCGGTTCTCGTCGGAGACCTTCATGAAGTTGTCGCGCCACTCATCGCTGCCCCAGCGAACGGGTGCCTGGACGGTGGTGCGCGGCGCGATCGACGCCTCGAGTACGTCGAAGGCCAGCGACAGGACCGAGCGCTGCATGTCGGCATCGCCCGGCTTGCCGATCGGGTTGCCGAGCGGGAAGTCGACGAAGACGAACCGAGGCACGCCGGCCTCCTCGACGATGTCTCGCCCGCTGCCGATCACGACGGTGGGGATGCCCTGGGCTTCGAGCGAACGTGCGACCAGACTCACGGTCTGGTGACACACGGGTCAAAGCGGGACGAGGAGAACCACATCGACGTCGTCCTCTCGGCACCACTCGCCGATCGTCTCCGCATCGAGGCCGGTCTTGCGCTGGCTGTACTCGGTCGGAACACCGAAGAACCGGTGATTGAGCTGTCCGATTCGGCCGGACTCGACGAGCTCATCGAGTCGAGCGAGAGGCAGGTAGGACTCGGTGTCGTTCGTGTGGGTGGCGTCCTTGTCCCATGACAGGTCCTCGGTGAACATCCGCCCCGGCATCTCGGCGACGGGGTGTTGGTACACCTTCTTCGGGACCGGCGGCGTGTTGCCCGGCGCATCCTCGGCGTGGAGGAACGTGGTGGTGACGACGGCGACGTTCGAGTGGGCCAGCGGTTTGGCGAGCTTGGTGAACGGCACATCGTCGAACGCCGCCCACTGATACGGAACCTCGTATCCATGGGCGGCGTAGTATTCGCGCGACTTGTCGATGTAGCTGACGTAGCTGCGGTGGGACACTCGACGGTCTGCTCGTTCGGCCATGAACGTCGACACTACGACGTGGCGCCGCTCGTTTCGAGCTGGGTGCTGACAGCGGGAGCCTCGTCGCTGCTCGCATCACGCTTCGGCTCACGAGCCTTGACGATGAGGTGCCATGCGAGGAAGAGGCCGGCCATGCCGACGGTGGCGCTGACGATGTCGCCGAGCACCCAGATCTTGATGGAGGCCGACACGATGGCGGCGGTGGCGAGCATCGAGGCCTGACCACCACTCCAGTCGATTCGGGGAGCGAGGAGAGCTCGGCGTTCGAACCGGGCGACGACGGCGACGAGACCGGCGAGGATCACGAGCGAGAGGCCCATGAGCGGCATCTTCTGGAGCCACCAGGCGGCGGTGCCGACGTCGGCGGTCGGGAGCTGGCCGAGGGCGTAGAGCACAGCGCCGGCGGCGGCTGCGGCGGTCATGTGCCAGAGGTAGACCGACATCGCCACGGTGTTTGCGCCGACGACGGCCGCCCACGCTCGCTTGCTGGAGGGGGCGTTCGATGCCAACCAGCGGTTGATGGCGGGGGCGAGGGCGAGAGCGGTCGCCGAGTAGGCGGCGCCGAAGAGGAGAAGTGCGATCGTCGGCGGGTTGGCCGGCGAGTGCTCGAGGCCGGGCACGTTGACCATCGAGGTCGGGTACGGGCCGACGGTCACGGCGGTGAGTGCGGCGACCCAGAAGACGCCGGCGGTGGCGACGAGGTGCTTGCCGGTCGGCAGCAGACCGTCGCGCCAGGCGAAGCCGGCGACCTGGAAGAGCAGCCAGCCGAGCACCCAGTTGACCTTGGGGAGGTAGGGGACGCCGGCGAACCGGGTGGCCTCGATGGCGAGAAAGAGGGCGACGCCACCGCCGGCGACCAGCGCCGGGTTGCGGCGGAAGGCCGGGAGGACGTACGGGGCGATCGCGGTGTCGATCGTGTAATTGGCGAGGAACCACAGCGGGATGGCGGCGGCGACGGCGCCGGCAGCGGCGAGGTGACCGACCCCTGCGGCGTAGGCGACGCCGAGGATGGCGAGCCAGGTCGATGCGAGCACGACGGCCGGAGCGACCATGCGGCGAAGGCGAGCGATCACCCAGTCTTGCGGACGCCCGCCCTTTGCGTTGTGCGAGTCGAGTGAGATGGCCGAGGAGAAGCCGCCGACGACGAAGAACAGCGGCATCACCTGGAAGAGCCAAGTGATCCACGACATCTGCGGGGCGAACTCGAGGGCATTGCCACCCTGCACGGCCCCGGACGAGTCGACGAACAGCGACACGGCGGCCCAATGGCCGAGAGCGACGGCGCACATGGCGACCGCACGGTAGAAGTCGACCGCACGGTTGCGATCGGCACTGGCTGCAGCGGCGAGGTCAGCCAGCTTGGGCTGAGCTGACGGCGAGCTGGCCGCCATGTCCGCCGTGTCCGCCTTGGCCGGCTTGCGTGGGGAAAGGGTGGTTGCGTTCATGTCCACTATGAAGCCGCAATCCGGCGTCCCGGTCTGCCCAGACAACCCCCCAAAGGCCCCTAGGGGTTCTGGGTGGCGTGGTGGGGGAACGGCATGGAAATGTCGTGTGTGCTTGACGAAAAGTCAAGTGACATTGACACCATGACAAGAGTGTGCGACATTCGAGCGATGGTTGACCTGATGTCGTGTGCGCCGGAAGCCGATCGTCGGAACGGTCGTGCGATCATCGGCTGGAGCCTGGCTTGGGCCGTTTCCTTTGTCGTCGCAGCGTGGTTGCTTCGTTCTGGGGCCGTGGGAGCGGGGCCGATGGCATGGCTGCTGGCGGTGACGTGCGCCGCGATCGGCATCG
>CALLIQ010000218.1 GCA_938008925.1 uncultured Acidimicrobiales bacterium | reverse complement strand
CTCGCCTACTCCGCGCTCGTGTACCGCGATCGGAGCTTGGCCGCGGAGGTTCGCCACCTCGAAGACCGCCTCGACGAGATGAACAACCGGCTCGAGTTGTGGGTCTTGCGAGCCGCCGGCGCAGTCGAGGATCTGTCGCCGCTTCGAGGGCTCCTCCACCTCGGTGCCGCGGCCGAGGATCTCGGCGATCAGGCCCAGTCGATGGTCTGGTTGATCGAAAAGTCGAGCGATCTCCACCCCGTTTTGGGGATCGCGCTCGGCGACACTGACGACGTCGTCGTCCGCTACCCGGTCGCCGACGGTGCCGCGGTTGCTGGCAAGACCCTCGGCGAGCTCGAACTACCCATCGAGCCAGGCTTCAATGTGCTGGCCATCGAGCGTGCCGGTCGCTACCAATATCGACCACGCCGCCATGTGGCGCTGCTTCCGGGCGACCAGGTCTTGGCCAGTGGCCCTGAAGAAGGCAAGGAAGCGCTGGCCGAGATGCTCGGATGGACCCTCATCGAGGACGACGACGACCCCGAGGGTGAAGCGGTTTTGCAGCCTCTCGGCTGATCGGCTTTGGGCTGATTGGCCCGTCCTTTTAACCCCCGGGGACAACCCGCCGATGGGTCACCTATGACCTCCGACCGGCGCGCAGTGCGGATGATGCTGCCCGTCGCCACCGTGCTTCTCATCGGGACCTTGCTCTCGGTGATCGGCGCGTCCGTGGTTTCGCGCCAGGTCCGGGCCGATTCCGTGGCCGCATTCGAGCGCGATGCCGATGCGTCGACCCGCGAAATCGAACGAGAGATCGAGCGACACATCGGTGTCGTCGAAGACGTGTCGTCGTTCGCTGAGGCCACCTGGCCGGGCGACATCAATGAGTGGCGGAGCTACCTCGACCGTCGAGTCACCGGCGGCAACTTCCTCGCCTTCAGCTCGACCGCCGGCTTGATCGAACGGGTCCCCGTTGACCAAGTCGACGCGTTCGAGGCGCGCGAGACCGAGACTTCGGGCCGACCCTTCGTCATCGAGAGCCTCACACCGCTCGCTCCCAGTGCCGACCGTCTCGTGTTGTCACGGACCGGCGATGACTTCTCCGGCGATCTTCGGATCCAAGGCCTCGAAGTAACCGCCGCGATCGCCCTGCTCGGCGTCGAGCTGCCGACGACGAGTGATCGTCTCGCGATCGCCTCCATGGACGAAGCCCCGCAGGTCCTGTTGGATCTGCTGGCCCTCCAGGGGAACGACTTCATCGGCGACGACATCGTCAACACCAATGTCGTCTTTGCCCAGGCCGTCGGGCCCGCAGGCGAAGAACCGCTCGGCTGGGTCGTGCTTCCCGCCGAGCTCGGCTATCTGCTCAGCAACGCCATCGGCGAGCTCGACGAGGGAGACCTGAACATCTCGGTCTCGATCGATGGCACGTCGGTCGATGGCGACCTCGGTCGCTACGAGGGTGCACCTGGTCTCGACTTCGCTGGAGCGAGTCACACCACCGACTCGACGGTCGAATTCGGCGGATGGACGTGGACGGTGTCGACGTGGGCCGGCGAGGACTACGGCATCGGGGCCAACCGGGTGCAGAGCGAACACGTGCTCCTCGGCGGATTGGCGCTCACGCTCCTGTTCGCACTCTTCGCAGAAGCTCGCCGCCATCACCTGCTCCGTCTCAACGACGCCGAGTTCGAAGTCGAGCTGCAGCGCACCCTGGCCGAGACGGATCCGCTGACCGGCCTGGCCAACCGCCAGGGCCTGTTCTCGCAAGTTGCCGACGGACCCATCGCGAGCCGCTGGTCGACCGATGGTGCGGCCACGCTCTTCCTCGATCTCAACGGCTTCAAGTTGGTCAATGATCGGCAGGGTCACGCCGCCGGCGACCAGACGTTGATGAACGTCGCCCACGCCGTTCGCGGCGTCGCCCGCGACGGCGATCTCATCGCCCGACTCGGCGGTGACGAATTCGTCGTCGTCTGCCCCGGCCTTTCCGACCCGACCGGAGTCGAGACGTTCGCCGATCGGCTCGACCGTGCGATCCGCCAGATCTCCGATCCGGTTCCGATCGGTGTCAGCATCGGCATCGCGATCAGTCAGCCGGGAGCGGCGTTCGACTTCGACGATGTGCTGTCGGTCGCGGACGCCGCGATGTACAAGGCAAAGAAGGGCGACGATCAGGCAGCGACGAAGTCGGTCATCGTGCCGTTGGCATCGACCGGATCTGTCAGCTCAGCTCGCAACTGATCGAGCGCACGAGCCAAGTTCGACTTGACCGTGCCGAGCGCCTTGCCGGTGATCGCTGCGATCTCCGGCAACGAGTGGCCGCCGTAGAAGCGCAGCACGACGATCTCTCGCCTCGTCGGGGAGAGCTTGGCCAAGACGTCGTCCAGATACGGCGTCTGTGGCCCGGGATCGCCGTCGACGGGGCGGAGCAGCGGCGCCTTTGCTCGGGCGTTGATCTCGCGCCGTTGCACGTCACGACAGCGATTGCGAACGACTTCACGGGCGAAACCGGCGGGGTTCTCGACCCGGTCCCACTCCCGATAGAGGGCGGCGAGTGCGTCTTGGGCCACCTCCTCACCGCGACCAGGATCACCCAGCACGCGCGTGGCGAGCGAGGTGAGGGGCCGCTGGGATTCAGCGACCACCTGTTCGAAGGTGGGGGTGACCATGAAGCCCACCATGACGGAACCGACCGAAAACTGGCATCAGGGAACGCCCTGATTCGTCCCCGAGACCGGCACCGAGTCCGGAAACGAGGGGATCAGGGAATGACCGACAGCCTCGCCGGAATGTCACTGTCGTCGAGTTCTGCCCGGAGATCGCCGAGGGCCCGATGGAGTGTCGACTTCACGGTGCCGACCGCCATGCCGGTGATCTCAGCGATCTCGGGCATCGAGTGGCCGCCGTAGTAGCGAAGCACGATCACTTCGCGCCGACGCGGCGGGAGTTTGGCCAACGCGTCGACCAGATAGGGCCGCTCGGACGTCGCCTCGGCGGTTGGGCGAAGCAGGCGGAGTTTGGCTCGAGCTCGGATCTGGCGGCGCTGCTCGTCGCGGCTGCGATTCACCACCGCAGTGCGCAGGAACCCGCTGGGATTGTGGACGGTCGCCCACCGGTCGTGCAGCTTGACGAACGCATCCTGCACGACCTCCTCAGCCCGGGCTTCGGTCCCGACGATGAGGTAAGCGATCCGAACGAGCTTGGTGTATTCGCGATCGAACAGCTGCTCGAAGGTCTCGTCGACCACCGGAGCCAACACGCCGGTCGGGTCGAACTCAGCGGGCGACACAGGTCTGCCCCGCTTGCATGAAGGTGACGATCCCCGAGGCGTCTTCTTCGGTGGCGAAGAA
>CALLIQ010000217.1 GCA_938008925.1 uncultured Acidimicrobiales bacterium | reverse complement strand
GCCGACGATTCATCCCCGACCGACATCGGTGACGTGGCGTGGTCGTGCTTCGGGGTGTTGCCATTCGAGTTCTTGCTCGTGGTCGTGTCCGTCGAGTGGGATCGAACCCCGACCGAACTCGGTGCGACCTCCGACGCGCTCATCGGCGAGATCGCCGACTTGTTCGAGCAGTCGATGGTTCTCGACACGAACGGCGCACAGACTCACATCACGTCGATCACCGCCCGACACGACCCGTGGGACGTCGCCGGGATGAATGCCGACGCCGTCTTCGATGGGTTCTCTGGTCTGTTCGGCCCCGACATCAGGTGACGGGCCGCTCGTCGGGGCTGCTGAGGTGTCAGCCGCCGAAGATGTCGAAGAGGCTGCCGCCGCTCACCCCGCGTGCGTCCTGCTTGAGTGCGGTGTCGACCGTGAGGGCCGAGGCGTACACCATCAGCCGCAGTGGGTCGGGCAACTGGTGATGCACCTGCAGCACGTAGTTGTCGGCGGTGGTGAACGCCGTCTTCAACAGACCCTCGAACGTCTTGGTGATCCGGGCCACTTCGGTTCCGTTCGCGTCTTTGATGGCGAAGTTCCAGGCTCGCCAGTTCTCAGCGAAGATGCCGCCGATCTCGTGCCCGCCGACGATGAAACCGAACCGGATCTTGCCGAACACGTTCTGTTGGACGATCGTGCCGATCTCGTTGCCAGCGGGATCCTGAATGATCACTCGCGACTTGATGAACTTGCGCGGCCTGGTCACCAGGAGTTGAGGCACGCCGGCGGCATCGACGATCTGATACTTGTGCGTGAAGTACTGATCGATGCTGCCGAAGAACCTGATCACCTTCTTGAACGTCGACTGCCCGACCTGGCGGACCGACCCGACCTGGGTGCCGTTCGGATCCATGATGGCGAACTCGGTGTTGACCTCGATCAGCTTCCACTTCTGGTTGATGACCAGCAGTGGATGATCGAACAGGCCGCCGCCAGTCGACATGGCCGGCATCGGTGCACCGCGCTTGTCGACCTGTTGCATGTGCCGGCCGACCTGGTTGGCGACCTTGTCAGGGCCCTGTTGCTGAACGACGGTCTTCGGGGCGTTGTCCATGACGTCGGTCGACTCTTTGCCATGCGATGCGACGCGGTCCGTCCATGTGACGCCGTCCCACCACCGATATTCATGCCGCCCCATCGGGTCGGCGAACCAGGCGGGTTCGGGGTTGGTGGGGTTGTCAGTCGGCAGGGTCACGGAGCTCTCTCTCAGGATGTCGAGGAGGTAACGCCACCGACTCGACGAGGGTTCCCGGTGGCAGGCGATCCGGCGTGGCGGGCTGTGACTGGCGGGCTACGGCGCGGCGGGCCGATCGGGGTCGCTCGACCATCCCGACCACGAGCCGACGTACAGCCGGGCTCGGCCGAGGCCCGCCGCTTCCATCGCCAGCAGGTTGTTGCACGCGCTGACACCTGAACCGCAGTAGAGGATGGCGTCGCCGTCGACCCCGTGTTCGGCGAACCGTGCGGCGAGGTCATCGACTGGAGCGAAGGTGCCACCGGGTGCCAGGTTCTCGACGAAGGGGAGGTTGATGGCGCCCGGGACGTGCCCGGCCCGGGGGTCGACCGGTTCGGTCTCGCCTCGATAACGCTCGGGCGAGCGGCTGTCGGCGACGATGCCACCCGAGTCGATGTGCGCGGCCACGTCGTCGGCGTCGACGAACACACCGTCCGGCCACTCGACGGGCTCGCGTTCGACCGGGTCGACCTCGACCGCACCGCGTTCGATCGTCCCCTTCCAGGCGCCCATGCCACCGTCGAGCAAGGCGGCGGGCTGGCCGAGCTGGCGGAGCATCCACACCAGGCGACCGGCGACGCCGCCGGAGAGGTCGTCGTACGCGACGACGGTCGCGTCGGCCCCGATGCCAAGCGCTGCCAATCCGTCGGCGAACGTCTTCGGGGAGGCCATGGGGTGGCGACCGACGATTGGTCCGGCCGGCGACGACAACACCGTGTCCATGTCGACGAAGCGTGCGCCGGGGAGGTGGCCGTCGAGGTATGCGGCCCAGTTGTCGCGGCCGTCGAGGTAGTAGCGGACGTCGCAGACCACCACGACGCTGTAGTTCGCCGCGAGCCAGTCGGCGTCGACGATCGGGGGAACGCCGAGATCGGTCATGCGCGCAGGTAGCGCTCGGCCATCGCGTCGAGTTCGTCGTAGAACTCGCCGACGCACTCGGTGATCACCTCGGCGACGGGGCGAATCGAGTCGATGCGTCCCTGCACCTGGCCCGTGAGGGCGATGGCGCCGTTCATGTCGCCGCCGAAGTAGAGCGACTGTGCGTCGCCGAACTGGCCGAAGACGTTCTCCTCGCTGAACTGCAACCCGAGGGTCCGGTCGGTCTTCAGTGCTCGCAGCGCCGGGGAGTGGCGCTGATTGAGGAAGACGGTGTCGGTCTCCGCGCCCTCGACGATGGCGTTCTTCCAGTTGTCGTGCACGGGGCTCTCGGCAGCCGACACCATCCGGGTGCCCATCTGCACGGCCTCTGCGCCGAGAGCGAACGCGGCGGCCATCGACGAGCCGTCGAGCATGCCGCCCGCGGCCACGATGGGAACGTCGACCTTCGATCGAACGAGCGGCAGCAGCACCATCGACGCGACGGGGTCGGGGTTCTTGAAACCGCCGCCTTCGCCGCCCTCGACGACGAGGCCGTCGACACCAGCCTCGACGGCCTTCAAGGCGCCCTTGAGCGTCGGGACGACGTGGAAGACGGTGAGGCCTGCCTCCTTGAGTTGGGCGGTGTATGCCATTGGGTTGCCGGCCGATGTCGTGACGAACCGAACGCCCTGGTCGATCACGAACTGCACGATGTCGGGGTCGCGCACGAAGGCCTGGGCGATGTTGACGCCGAACGGCTTGTCGGTGAGATCGGCCATCTTCTCGATCTCGGCCCGGATGTTGTCGAGTTCGCCCGACGAGGTCTCGATGATGCCGAGCCCGCCGGCGTTGGAGACTGCAGAAGCGAGTTGGCTCCGTGCGATCCACCCCATCGGGGCCTGGATGATCGGGTAGTCGACCCCCAACATCTGCGTGATGCGGTTGTCGAGCGGTCGAGGTGCAGCGTTCGTCACCTCGCCGACGGTAGTTCGCTCGTCACGCGCCGGTGAAGGTCAGTCAGAGCGATGTGGGCGGCACGGGCCCGGCTCGGTCAGGCGTCGGGGACACCCAGCGCTTCGGTGAGGCGATCGAAGTCGACGACACCGTCGTTGCCCGGCATCGCGGCGAGGTAGCGGGCAGCGTCGTAGGGATCGAGTTGCCACGTTTCGACGAGACCCTCGGCGATCACCTTGAGGTAGGACTCGTGCGCCGCGTTCAGGACGGCTGGTCGAAGTGGGGAGGTGATCGTGAGTACGGGATCCCCCTCCATCATGGACAGCAACTCCACTCGTCCGTAGCGCTGCGGGAAGAGGTTGACCGAGCCCGTCGCGTCGAGATCGTCGAGCTCGAGCGGGATCACCTCATCGAGGCCGTTCTCCTGTCGGAACACGTCCTCGAACTGGCCGAGCGTGATGCGCCAGGCTCGACCGAGCGTCGGAATGTCCGCCGTCGAGTCGGCGTCGAGGAAAGCGACGCCGCCCCCACCCCACGTCTTTGCCTCACCGGCGAACACGAGTGTTCGATCGATCTCGCACGGACCGTTCCCAGACGGTGGCGAAGGGTCTCGAGCCCCTTGCTGGACGCGGCCGTCTGGCGAGTGCGGGATCGGTCCGCCCTCGAGATAGACGCGAAAACGCTCACTCGAGATGTTGGATCCGTAGGCGGCGTACCAAACGGGCTGGCTGAGATCGGTCACGTCGAGAGTATGAGGCACAGCCAGCCGTCTGCCTGGCTTTCGCCGACGACGGCGAGCGTCGGGAACAGGCGAATGAGCTCGTCTCGCTGCTCGACGAGGCTGCCGCTGAGGATGAGTCGATCGCCGACGCAGGCCACGATCGACGGTGCCAAAGGGCGGATCTCGGCGAGGAGGATGTTGGCGACGACGAGATCGAACCGAGCGGCCCGCTCCGCGATGTCGGCGATCGCCGTCGTTGCGAACGAGATGAGTCCGGGATCGAGGTCGTTGCGGCCGATGTTCCGCTCGGCGATCGCGACGGCTGCCGGGTCGATGTCGACTCCGACGACAGCCGTTGCGCCGCGGACGGCCGCAGCGAGGGAGAGCACGCCGGTGCCGCAACCGACGTCGAGCACGGTCATCAGCGGCGATCGCTGCGCTTCGGTGGCGAGTGTGTCGAGCACCAATGCGGTGGTCGGGTGGCCGCCATGACCGAACGCGGTGCCGACCTCGAGCGTGACTTCGGTGCCGCCGATCGCCACGCTCGCCGTCTCCTGCTGCGCCCACGTCGTCGGATCGACCGCCTCGACGGCGCCACCGTGCGCCCTGACGGCGGCGTCGGCGCCATCTCTGGACTCGAATCCGGCGAGCAATTCGTCACCGACCTCGGCGACGCCATTGGTTCCTTCGTCCCACAGGGCGCTCGCGATCACGTCGGGGTCTCGTCCATCGATCGGGATGCGTGCGATCCAACTCACCGGCGTGAACCTAGAGGCTGGCTACCATCCCGCCATGGCGGAGATGTCCTCGCACGCGGTGACCATCGACGTGACCGGTGTCGGTCGAGTGTCCGTCGCACCGACGATGGCCGGGTTGCGAGCGACGGCGCGGGGTCGAGGCAAGAAGGCGACGACCGCCGTGAAGGCGTCGGCGACCGCAGCCCGCAAGGTGCTCAAGGCACTCGACGACCATCCCGCCGTCGCCGGTGATCACGGCATCGGTCACGCGTCGGTGCATGAACGCACCCGCTGGGACGGTGAGCAAGAGATCGTCGAAGGCTGGGAGGCGCATCACCAGATCGACGTCACGATCACCGATGTGCGAAAAGCCTTTGCCGTGCTGGCCGACGTCGCGGCGGTCGACGGCGTGTCGGTCGTCGGCCCCGAATGGATCGTCGAGACGACGCATCCGGCGTACGACGAGGCGAGGCAGCGGGCGGTCGACGACGCCCGGATGAAGGCCGCCAGCTATGCGTCCGCCGCCGGTCTGTTGCTCGGGCGTCTGGTCACCATCAGCGATACGGCCGGTTCAGCGCCGGTGGCGATGCTCGAGCGAGCGAGCGCCTCGAGCGGACTGCCACCGGCCGATCAGGACGTCGCGGCGTCGGTCCGGCTCGTCTTCGAAGCCACCGGCGGGGCCTCATGACCGACAACGACGTGACCGGCACCGACGTGACCAGCACCGACGTGACCGACAACGACGTGCGCGACACCGACGCGACCGACACCGACTTGCGGGCGGCGATCGACATCGGGACGAACTCGATGCACCTCGTCGTGGCACGCACGCATGCCGATGGTGGTTTCGACGTCTTGACTACTGAGAAGGAGATGGTGCGACTCGGGAGCGGCGGCGGTGAGATGAAGCAGCTCGCCCCCGACGCCATCGAGCGCGGCATCAGCGCACTGGAGCGCATGAAGCAGGTTGCGAGCAGTTTCGGCGCCGTCGACCTCGTGGCCGTCGCCACCAGCGCCGTCCGAGAGGCCACAAACAAGGACGTGTTTCTCGACCGAGCACGCGAGGAGGTCGGCG
>CALLIQ010000216.1 GCA_938008925.1 uncultured Acidimicrobiales bacterium | reverse complement strand
CACGGCCACGTGCTGCTTGCGCTCTATCGCAACCCGGATCTCCGCCAGCGCGACATCGCTCACGGCGTCGGCATCACCGAGGGGGCGGTGCAGCGAATCCTCGCCGAGTTGGAGGCTGCCGGTTACATCTCCTTCGAGCGCGTCGGGCGCCGCAACCGCTACCACGTCGATGGCTCGCTCGGTCTCCGCCACCCGATCGAGGACGGTCACTGCATCGGCGAGGTTCTGGAGCAGCTCGCACCGCCCGCGATGGCGACCTCGTAAGGTTGTGGTCAGGTCTGTGAGCGTCTCCTTCGCGGCGCTCCTCCATGGCGCTCCTTCACGGCGCGCTGATGTCGCCGTGATGTCGTCCGATCAGGTCACTCTGGAAAGACCCGATCCAATTGCGCTAATCTGGGCCGCATGTTGACGGCGCCGGAACCGAACCTTCCCTCTTGGACGTTCCTCACCAACCACGCCCATGTGCTGATCGCGATCAGCCGCAATCCCGAAGCGCGCCAGCGTGACATCGCATTCGCGGTCGGGATCACCGTTGGTGCCGTGCAGCGGATCATCCACGAGCTGGAGGAGAGCGGGTACCTGGTGACCGAGCGAGTCGGCCGCCGCAACCGCTATGAGGTCATCGACGGCCAACCGCTTCGCCATCCGCTCGAAGATCAGCACACGGTGCGCGAGCTGATCACCTCGCTCGATCAGTAGCGATCGGGCGTTCGGTCCGCCCTGCGGGTCAGGGGCGCACTCTCGCGGTCGCCGACCCGGTCACGACTGCGGTGCCGGCCTGGTTGACCGTCGTGACGGTCAAGTCGACGAAGTGTTCGCCATCGACTTCGCGGACCTCGACGACCTCGGCGCTGCCGGTGAGGGTGTCGCCCGGCCAGACCTGGTTGACGAAGCGCACACCGAATGTCGTGAGCATGCCGTCGCCGACCCAGTCGGTGAGCAGCGTCCCCGTCATGCCCATCGTCAACATGCCGTGAGCGAAGACACCGGGATACCCGGCGACCTCTTTTGTGAACAGGTCGTCGGTGTGGAGCGGGTTGTAGTCGCCCGACGCGCCCGCGTACTGCACGAGCTGTGTCCGCTTGAGATCTTCGACGAGCACGGCGGTGCGTATGTCGCCGACGGAGAGTTCGGAGGCGCTGAGCGTCGGGGTGGGGGATTGGTTGGTTGCGGTCATCGTGTGCTCCTCAGCTCTCGACTGGCTTCTCGGTCCGGACGCCGATGCCTCGAGCGGTGATCACGAGCTCGCCGTCTTGGTCGCGGTACTCGGTGATCGATTCGCTGAAGGTGAGCGTTCCGGCTCGCTTGCTCTGCTTCTCCCACGTCTCGCCGGGCCTCGTCGTCGCACTCAACACGTCGCCTGGTTTGAGGTGCCGGTGGTATTCGAAGTGCTGCTCGGCGTGGAGACCGCCGCCACCGCCACCGCCACCGTCACCGCCGCTCGACTCCTTCTGGATGCCCGTCGGCTCAGCCCCAGAGCCGAACCACGGCTCGCCGATCTTGGGTCGGAGGAAGTAATCGGGATCGAACTGAGCGCTCGCTTGAGCGAACGTCGGCGGTGCGATGATGTGTCCGATCTCGGTGCCGGCTGCGTGCTCGGGGTCGGAGTAGATCGGGTTCGGATCGCCGATCGACCGAGCGAACATCAAGATGTGGCTCTCCTCGACGGGAAACCGTTCGACTGCCATGGGTGCCTCCTGGGTGCGGAACCGTCTTGTGGCTCAAGCGGGTCTGCCCCAGAATCTGTCATCGCAGCAACGAAGAAGAAAGTCGATCGCTGTCTCGGGGGCAACCATGGGTGACGAATCACAGCCGCGAACCTCGCTCCCGCTCACGTCGTCGCACTGGGGCACCTATCGGGTCGAGACCGATGAAGATCGGGTCGTCGCACTGCATCCCTTCGAGCACGACCCCGATCCATCGCCCATCGGACCGGGAATCGTCGGCGTACTCGATGGTCCGACCCGCATCGACCAACCGATGGTGCGGCGCAGCTGGCTGTCGGGCGGGCCGGGGGCCAACCCCGAGTTGCGAGGTGTCGAGCCGTTCGTGGCCGTCGACTGGGACACCGCCAACCGGCTGGTTGCCGACGAGCTCGATCGAGTGCGGAGGTCGTTCGGCAACGAAGCGATCTTCGCCGGGTCCTACGGCTGGGCGAGCGCCGGTCGCTTCCACCACGCTCAAGGGCAGCTGCGCCGCTTCCTCAACACGATCGGCGGCCATGCGTCGTCGAAGAACACCTACAGCTTCGCCGCCGGAGAGGTCGTCGTTCCCCACATCCTCGGTGGGTTCCGGGCCTTCGTGTACGGAGAGACCAAGTGGGACGAGATCGCCGAGCATGCCGATCTCGTCGTTGCGTTCGGTGGCATCCCGCTGAAGAACGGGCAGATCAGCCAGGGGGGCGTCGGCGCCCATCGACAACGCGATGGTGTCGTGACTGCGGCCGAAGCCGGCGTCTCGTTCGTCAACGTCTCTCCACTGCGCTCCGACACCCTCGACTCCATCGGTGCCGAATGGCTCGCCCCACGTCCGTCCACCGACACCGCTCTCTTGCTCGCCATGGCGACCACGCTCATCGAGGACGATCTCGTCGATCGGGACTTCGTCGATCGGTGCACGGTCGGCTACGACCGGTTCGCCGCGTACCTGACGGGCGAGGTCGACGGTGTTGCCAAGACCGCCGAGTGGGCGGCCGAGATCTGCGATCTCGACGCCGGCGTGATCCGAGACCTGGCCCGCCGCATGGCCACCGAGTCGTCGGTGCTCTCGATCGCGTGGTCGATGACCCGCCAGGACCACGGCGAGCAACCGTTCTGGGCCGGGATCGCGCTCGCGTCGATGCTCGGTCAGATCGGGCTTCCCGGTCGAGGGTTCGCGTTCGGTCTCAGCGCCATGAACTCCGTCGGCAACCGATTCGCCGTGCTGCCGGTGATGGCGTTTCCCCAAGGCCCGAACCCCGTCGACGCGTTCATTCCCGTCGCCCGGATCAGCGACATGTTGCTCGAGCCAGGCACCGAGTTCGACTACGACGGTGGCCGCTACACCTACCCGGACGCTCGACTGGTCTGGTGGGCGGGTGGCAACCCGTTCCATCACCATCAGGATTTAAACAAATTACGCATGGCCTTCCAAAAGCCGCAAACAATTGTGGTCAACGAGATGAATTGGACGTCAACAGCGCGTCATGCCGATATCGTTCTGCCAGTGGCTGCACCGCAGGAACGGAGCGATTTTGGTGGCGGTAAG
>CALLIQ010000215.1 GCA_938008925.1 uncultured Acidimicrobiales bacterium | reverse complement strand
TGGTGCTCGCCCTCAAGCCGGAGGACTGCACGGTGAAGATCGGCTCCGCCGGGCTCCCGGCCATGCACTGTGAGGTGCGGGTCGTGAACGAGGACGGCGAGGACGCTGCGGTCGGCGAGACGGGCGAGCTCTGGGTTCGCGGTCCGAACGTCACCCCCGGCTACTGGAATCGTCCGGAGGCGAACGAGAGCTCGTTCGAAGACGGATTCCTGAAGACCGGCGACGCCACCCGCATCGATGACGACGGCTTCTTCTACGTCGTCGACCGGTGGAAGGACATGTACATCTCGGGCGGCGAGAACGTCTACCCGGCCGAGGTCGAGTCGGTCATCTACCAGCTCGAACAGGTCGGCGAGGTGGCCATCATCGGCGTGCCAGACGAGAAGTGGGTCGAGGTCGGTCGGGCGATCGTCGTGTTGAAGGACGGCGCCACCCTCGATGAGTCGACCATCATCAACCACTGCCGCGAGAACCTCGCCCGCTACAAGGTGCCGCAGTCGGTCGTGTTCATCGACGAGATTCCCCACAACGCCACCGGCAAGGTGCTCAAGCGTGAGCTGCGCGACAGCTACGGCTCGGCCTGACCCGCCTCTGAGCCGGACAGCCCCGCCGTCGGTCAACACTGCCCAGTGACCGACGACACATCTGCGATATAGCGTTCTACTGTTGCCTCCGCGGCGGACGGCAATCACATCGAGGGGCATGCACGGCGAGGTCGGACCTCGCCGTTCGAGCCTCGACGAGGAAGGCGGACACATGTTGCGGATCCCATTCGAGGGACCAACGCTCGAGGGCCGACGAGCTCTCGTGCACACCAAGGCGGGCGTTCTGCGCGGCATCGTGATGACGCTTGCGAAGGACGGACTCGACCTCGCCGTCGACGGCACGGTCACCCACGTGCCTGCGTCCGACGTCCGAGCGATCGCCCCGGCCTGACCGGTCACCGGTCCCGCTCGTTCCCCGAGCGGGACGAGAAGCTCCCCGAGCGGGGCGAGGAGCATTGCGCGATGCTGCGCTGATGCAACCCCATCCCGCCCCCATGGCGCGATCGACGCGCCGGCGCGCCACCGATCCGATCGTCTTCTCGGTCATCGGTGGCTTCGTTGCGTTCGTCGTGCTCAACGTCATGTGGTTCGCGGCGTCGGTCATCAGCGACACGTTGCCGCACCAGGGCGACGTGCTCGCCGCGTACCCCGACCTCTTCGACGGTGACGGCCCGAACGAGGGTCTGTTGTCGTCCATCGGCGCCAGCCTCGTCAACTTCGCCATCGCCGCCGTCATCGGCGCGATCTTCGGCGCAGTGCTCGGAGCCGCGAGCGCCGCCCATCCGCTACTCCGTGGCGCGATCGACCCGCTGTCGTCGTTTCTCCGCATCGCCGCGTTCATCGGCCTACCCCACGTACTGCTGATCTCCCGAGGGATCGAACGATCCGTCCAGGTCATTCCTCCCGCGGTGGCGATCGCCGCGACGCTGGCACTCGCGTTCGGCCGGGCGTCCGGGCCCGATCGGTCGGTCGTCGCCATCCAGGGGGCGAGGGCTGCCGTTGCGTTCGGGTGGGGATCGTTGATGGCCGTCGAGCTGTTCGGCGCCCGCAACGGACTGGGCCAAGCGGTCTTTCGGTGGAGCAACTTCCTGCGGTTCGACGCGGTCGTCGCCACCGCTCTCGTGGCCATCGCCATTCCCCTCGTGATCGATTCGGTGCTACGACTGATCGGGCACGTCCTCGACAAGAACTGAGCGCTCATGGGCAAGATGCCGCCGATCCGGATCCTCGACCTCGCCGGCTCGCCCGACGCGATGGGTGCCGCTCATGGCGCCGCCTACGCCGATGAGATCCGCGCCTACAAAGACGCCAGGGTCGACCTGGTGTGCGGTGGCATGTGGAGCGGCGGACCGATCAGCCGGGCCGATGTGCTCGACATCGCCGAGTCGATGTTGCCGGCCCACGAAGCGTTCGACGCCGACCTCCACGCCGAAATGTGTGCGATGGCCGGCGCTGCCGGGATCACGCCGGCCGAAGCGGTCGTGGTCGGTGGGTTCACCGACTTCGTCGACACGGTGCGCGCCGTCGTCGGCGGGACGCCACCCGCTGCGATCGTCGAGGACGACTGCACCGCAGTGATCGTCCCGAACAACCGGGCGGGCGACACCGGCTATTTCGGACAGACGTGGGACATGCACGACGTCGCCACCGACCACGTGCTGCTGCTGCGCATCGAACCCGACGATGCCCCGTCAGCGATCGTGTTCACGACCACCGGCTGCCTCGGCCAGATCGGCATGAACGACGAGGGCGTGTGCGTGGGCATCAACAATTTGTCGGCCATGGACGGCACCCGCGGCGTGAACTGGACATCGGTCGTGCGAGCCATGCTGAAGACCGCCACCGCGGGCGAGGCGCTCGAGGTCTTGCTCGACGCCGACCTCGCCGGCGCCCACAACTTCTTGATCTTCGATCGCCACGGCGACGGCCACAACGTCGAGGCCATGCCATCGGTCCGGCCTGTCACGACGCTCGACGACGCACCGATCGTGCACACGAACCACACGCTCGATCCCGCGGCGACCGCCGTGCAGGCACCGCGCGATCCGCGCCAGGTCGAGAACTCGATCGCTCGTCTCGACATCGGGCGGTCACTCCTCGCCGAGGGAGCGATCGACGAGGAACGCATCTTCGATCTCACCCGCGACCCGGAGGCCATCTGCCAGGTCTCGACCGAGCCGTTCCACATCGAGTCGAGCGGCGCCGCCGTGATGCGACCGGCCACGGGCGACTTCTGGGCGTGCTGGGGCCGTCCGGCGGAGAACGACTACCAGCACATCCCGTTCGCCTCAGCCGACTGAGCCGACCGGGAGGGAGGTCAGCGCCCGAGGCGCTTGACCTTGCCCATGGCCCAGGCGGCGAACTCCTTGTGGATGTTCGGCAGGCTCTCGCCCATGTAGGCGTCGACGGCCTTGCCGAGCGCGTCGGCGTAGCTCGGGTACGGCCACACCGTGCCGTACCACTTCGAGAATCGGATGTCGTTCTTCATGGCGAGGCTGAACACGCTGATCAGTTCGCCCGCCCTCGGTCCGACGACCGTTGCGCCCAGCACCGTTCCTCGGAATCGGCGGACGTCCACGATGATGATCGCCTCATCCACCTCGTCGGTGAACGAGCGATCGGTGGCGCCATAGTCGACGACGATTCGCTTCACGTCCGACGGCACCTCCTCGGGCTGTTCGCCGATCGTGGCCGCTTCGGG
>CALLIQ010000214.1 GCA_938008925.1 uncultured Acidimicrobiales bacterium | reverse complement strand
GACGCTGTTCGGTCGAATTCTCGACATCGAGCAGCGGGGTTGGAAGGGAAAGGACGAGTCGGGAATCACCAGCCCTCCGATGGCGATGTTCTATGACCAGATGATTCGACGTTTGGCCGCTCGAGGTCGCCTCAGGGCCTTCGTGGCCATTCTCGACGGCGTCGACGTCGGCTTCATCATTGGTGGAGTTCGAGGATCGACCTATCGCGGCCTCCAGTTGTCCTTCGCTGAAGACGTCGCCTCGTTGTCCGTCAGCCATCTGCTGCAGTGGGAACAGCTCCAAGAACTCGGCCGCCAACGCATCGCGACCTACGACCTGGGTATGGACATGGAGTACAAGGTTCGTTGGGCCGACCGTCCAGAAGACTCACTGATTCTTGTTGTCGACCGCAGATGACGCCTAAGTTCGCGAGCCGTGGCAGACAAGAGTGAAGACGTGATCGATATCGGCCGAGTCGGAATCTGGACCGGGGTGCTGGACGGCCAGCCAGCCAACAAGGTTCGCGAGGCCGCCGCTGAGTTGGACGAAATGGGATGGCCCTGTCTTTGGATTCCCGAAACGGTCTCTCGCGATCCCTTCGTTGCCGCAGCAGTGTTGCTCGAAGCGTCATCCTCGATGAAGGTTGCCACCGGCATTGCCTCGATCTGGGCCCGCGATGCCATGACCACCAACAACGCACACCTCACGCTGAACGAGGCGTACGAAGGACGCTTCCTGCTTGGACTTGGCGTCAGCCACCACACACTCACCGAGTGGGTTCGCAAGCACGATTACTCGAAGCCGCTCACCAAGATGCGTGAGTACCTCGAGCGGATGGACGCCTCGATGTACAAGGCGGCCGAGCCGGCGGAGAAGCCGAGTCGGGTGATCGCCGCCCTCGGACCCAAGATGCTCGAGCTCTCGGCCGAGGCCGCCGACGGCGCACACCCCTACTTCGTGCCGGTCGAACACACCGAGATCGCCCGGGCCGCCATCGGTCCGGACAAGCTGCTCGCCACCGAGCAGATGGTCGTTCTCGACACCGATCCCACCACCGCTCGCGAGACGGCCAGAGCGCACATGGCCGTCTATCTCGGACTGCCGAACTACGCGAACAACCTGATGCGCCACGGATTCACCGAGGAAGAGCTCACCAACGCCGACGACCGGGTCGTCGATGCCATCGTCGCCTGGGGAACGCTCGACGACGTGCTCGCTCGAGTGAAGGCCCACCACGACGCTGGCGCGGATCACGTGTGCATTCAGGTGCTCGAAGCGGATCGGGCAGCGGTGCCGACCGAGGCCTGGCGCGAACTGGGAGCCGCCCTGCTCGGCTGACGGAGCCAATCCGGTGGCATGATGTCGGAGCGATGAGTCAGCAAACGATTCTCCTCCTCTGTGGCGGCGGCATGATTCTCGGGTTGATCGCGGTGGTCATCGACCGCCTGAACTTCCCGCAGCGAAAGTTCCGCCCCAAGACCGTCTCGATCGAACCGAAGGAACGACGCGCCGCCCGTGACCGCACGGGAGCGCACATCGTCGACTTCGATCCCAAGCCCGCCGATCCGAACACCCGCGGTTCCGAGAGCCGCGGTTCCGAGAGCCAGCGCCAGAACCTCGGCGCGGAGGTTGAGCCTCCGCAATCGACCGAGTAGACACCTGCCTGGGCAGTCCGACAACGACAAGGGCAGGCAAACGTGGCGACCACGACCATCGACGGTGAACTCTCTGACGCGCAGCGAGCCGAAGCACGAGCGGCTTCGATTTCGACGCTGTCAGCGGTCAAGACGATCCCGAAGCGGCTGAAGAAGCACAATCTGGTCGTCATCGCCGCCGGCATCGCCTTCTACCTGCTGCTGGCCCTCGTGCCGACGCTGATCGCAGCGATCTCGATGTACTCGCTCGTCACCGACGTCGAGGTGGTCGAGGAACAGATCATCTCCGCCACCGAGGGTCTCGAGGACGAGACCACACGAGATCTGCTGCGCACCCAGGTCAGCACCATCGTCGAAGATTCCAAAGGCGGCGCTGGCGTCACCGCCTTCATCATCGGCCTCGCCCTCGCCCTTTTCTCCGCATCCGGTGCGATCGCCAAGCTGATGGCCACGATCGGGCTGGCCTATGAAGCCGAGGAAGGCCGAAAGGGTTGGAAGGTTCGGCTCGTCGCCGTGATCCTCACCGTCGGCGCAATCGTCGGCCTCGGCGTGCTCGGTTTCCTGCTCGGCGCGGTCCCGAACCTCGTCGGTCGAGTGCTCGACGTCAGCGGTCCGGTCGCCGCCACCATCAGCATCGGCTCGGCGCTCCTGGCTGCCGTCACGTTCATGTTCGGCTTGACCGTCGTCTACCGGCACGCTCCGCACCGTCGACCCCGCACGCCGTGGGTCAACCCCGGTGCCGTGGTGGCGACCGTCGCCTTCCTGCTCTTCGTGCTGCTGTTCAACCTCTACTTCCAGCTCGCCGGCGAGATGCCTCCCAGCTACGGCATCCTCGGCTCGATCGCCGCCCTCATCATCTTCCTGCAGCTCATCACCATCGCCGTCCTGATGGGGGCAGAGGTCAACGCCGTCATCGAGGAGAGCCGAGCGGAACAGCTCGCCATCGCACAGGGCATCGCCACCCCGGCGCAGCTCGCAGCGGCGACCGCAGCCGGCGCCCCGGGCGCGGGGAAGCCGGCCGAACCGATCCCGTTGGGGAAGGCCCTGGCCGGCTTCGCCGCCTTGATCGCCCTCGGGGGAGGCAAGGGCGACTAGTCCCTGGTTTCACAGGTGGGTGCGTCTCCGGGATCCGCGAGGCGGTCACCCGGAGACGTGTCCTTGTCGGGAGCGGCGAACCCGCCGCCCCCGACGTGATCAGTTGTTGTTGACCGCCTCGGCGATCCAGTTGATCGTGCCGATGTTGGTCGTGCTCGAGTTCACGCCGGCGGCCACCACGATGGCGCCGCGGACTTCCTGACCCGGGGGCACCACGACAGCACCGGTCTGAGCGTTGGCGCCGGGGATGGCCCCGGTGTTCGCTTCGACCACGATCGGGGTCGGATCCCAGCCGCTGCCGGCAACGCCGGGGCGACCGAGGGTCGGGATGCCACCGATCACGGTGGGGCTCGACGAGATGTAGACACGAGCCGAGCGATCGCCCCAGTCACCGGTTGCGCTACCCCCATCGGTGACGAGCTGCATCGTCAGCGGGATCTCACAGGTGTTCTGGTAGCGGATCACGTCGGTGTAGATCACGCGATCGCCACGCATGCCGCGGATGGTGAGTCGCTCCTCGAGCAGGTTCACACCGTCGACCTGGACGACGTCGGGATCGACGGCCTTGTTCGGGTCCTTGGAGAAGTCGACGAACGGATCGTCGGCGTCGGTGCCCACATAGGACACGGCGTCGTTGCCACCGACCTTGACGAAGCACGCCTCGCCGACCTCGATGTCAGCCTGGATGAAGTTCTGCAGAACGAGCGACGCGTACGCCGGCGTCGCAAAGATGAACAGGCCGACGGTCACGATCGCCGCCCGTCGAGAGATCTTTCCGATCATGAGTGGGAACTCCCTTGTTTGATTCGCCGACGCACGGGAGGTCGCCCGTCAGCTGCTTTCTCTCGTTGTCGTGTCTCGAGCTGGTGCCGAGCATCGGTTGGTTCGGGGAGCCGGGAACCCGGCTTGAACCCGACGAACACGAGTGCGGTGACGATGATGAACGCGGTCGCTTGCGCGCTGACCCAGCCGTCGATGACGGGCGGGTTCATCAGGTGTCGAACGAATTGGAAGATGACGAGCAAGCCGGCCATGGCGAGACCGGCGGCCCAGCCGTAGAGCCGTTGGTTGTCTTCGCGGTGACGGACGAGCGCGGCGAGGACGCCGAGGCACGACGCGCCGGTGGCGATGGCCGTCGACCAGGTGACGATCTCGACGAAGGTCGGGAGATCGGTGATGAACTCGAGCGTCGGGATGATCCGAGCTCGGAAGTTGACCTGGATCGTCGCACCGAGTGCGTCACCGACGAACATGGCGGCGACGGCCTGGGTCATGAAGAGCAGCAGGGCGGCGTTCGCAGCGGCCAGCACGAAGGGGGCGTAGTCGACCTCTTCGTCGATCGCTTCCGCCGCGATCTCCTCCGGCGTCTTGGTGAGCCGGTAGTTGACGCGGTGGCGGGTGTCGTCGATGACAGACCGTTCATGTGGGGCGGGGACCACCATGCTCAATCAATCGGCCGCGACCGAGCGGCCGTGAGCCATTCGCACCAATTCGCGATGGGGCACCTTGACCACGGGGAGCCGGACGAATCAGGAGCCGAGCGGATCAGCCGTCTGCGTCTTGTCCTGGGAGGTCGCCGACGATGATCTCTCCGATGACGAGCTCATCGCTCGACGGGCAGCGGAGCACTCGAGCGCAGATCGATGGCACGTCCGGCATGAGCGCCACCGCCCCGGGGTCGACCCCGAGCGGCACGTAGTCCGCCGTGACGACGCCGACGACCAGACCCTCGGAATCGATGATCGGCCCACCGACGAAGAGGTCGCCCGTCACGGCCGTGTGCTGCACACCGAAGGCCGACTGATCGAGGAGTACACCGGGCGAGGCGGTCGCCCCTTGCGAACCCGTTCCGCTCATGGCGAACACACGGCTTCCGACCGAGCCGAGCTGCGCGCTCGTTCCGGCGAGATTCAGTGTCGAGAGCTCTTCCTCGACGATGATCAGGGCGAGGTCGTGCTCTTCGTCCCACGACCACAACGTGGCCTCGTTGCGGATCGGGCCCTTGACGATCGTGATGGTCGGGCTGGGCTCGAGCGTGGCCGACCGCACGATCGACAGGCTGGTCACCAGCGCCGTCCCACCCTCGTGACCGGTGACGGCGAAGGCGCTCCCGATGACCGGTTTGCCCTCTTCATCGATGGTCTCGACACTCCAGATCGCGCTGCCGGCAGCCGCCGGGAGATCGACGACCCCGTTGCGGTCGCTCACGTAGTCGCCGAGCGGGTCGAGCTCGTCACGAATCTCTTCAATGGAGTCCAACCGGAGTTGATCCAGCGTGCCGGTGGCCGTCGTGAACTGTTGATCGAAGCCGTCGACGAATCGGGCGACCTCCGCCTCGTTTTCAGCGAGGCGATCGTCGTAGTAGGCGTAGAAGGCTGCACCCGAGAACGCTGCGCCGATGCCAGCAGCCATGAACATCGTCGAGATGCCGATCACCGTGCGGGGGAGGATCCGGTGACGGAGCTTCTGAGTTCGCGGCGTCATCGGCACGAAGCCCTTGCGACTCCAACGCCTGGCGGCGCGGAACCGGGCGAAGCGACCGGGAGGGGTGATCATCGGGGCGACGCCGCCGGTGCGCTGCCAGAAGCGCTTGTTGCTCGATCGGCTTCGGTTCGTCACAGCCGTGCCGGTCCTGCCCGCAGCGGGGGCGATCACATCCTCCGGGTCCGGCTCGTGATCGAGGTGAGGGTCAGAGTCGTGATCGGGGTCAGAGTCGTGATCGGGCTCAGTGCCGTCGGGGAAGTCGATGGTTGCGACGTCGGCGTCGGAGGCCCGACGACGGGGCTCCTCTTGCGACTCCTCGTCGAGGAATTCCATGTCCCAGAGGTCGACGAAACGATCGCTCGGCGACTCGTGATCGACCGCCTCGTCGAGGTCGGATCTCTCGAGATCGGACGTCTCGAGATCGGATGTTTCGAGATCTTCGTCACTCGAGAGGTCGACACCGTCGAGATCGAAGTCGGACACGGCGCGGTCGCCGGTTGGCGCATCGTTGTGGTTCATCACTCTTCGTCCTGAGGGGCGGAGGTCGGGGGAACCGACGGTTGGGTCGTCGGTGTCGTTGCTGGTGTCGTTGCTGATGTCGTCGGCGGGGTCGGTGCCGGCGTCGGGGAGGAGGTCGAGCCGTCGCCGTCGGTCGTCGGCGTCGTTTCGAAGACTGGAACCGCTGCCGGGGCCGGGACGGCGCTCCACTCACAGGGTCCGTTGCAGTCGGGCTCGACGGAGGGAATCTCGTTGCCGGCGGCGACGTAGGTCCCGTCGCGCTCGTCGAAGTCGACGAGGTCTCGGGATTCGATTTCGTTGAGCGGCTCTGGATCGGGGAACGGGATCGACTCGCGGTCAGCCAACGCGACCGACATGTAGTCGGAGAAGGCGATCGCCGGATGGCTGCC
>CALLIQ010000213.1 GCA_938008925.1 uncultured Acidimicrobiales bacterium | reverse complement strand
AGGTCGGCGGCGGCAGCGGTGAGGCGTTCGCCGAGCGCTCGCATGAGACGGGCCCGCTCACGCCCCGGCATCGACGACCACGGGCCGTGATCGAACGCGGCACGGGCGGCATCCACTGCGAGATCGACCGCGGCTGGATCGTCGGCGACCTCGGCCCAGATCTCACCGGTGAACGGATTGCTCGTCGGCATCCGGCGAGCGGGAGCGACGAAGGCACCGTCGATCCAGTTGTCGTAGGTGGTGCTCACTTCGACTCCCCCACACCCTCGCCGGCGGGCTCGATGTCGGTGAACGAGATCGCTCGACCCGGACACCGGTCCACCAGGATCTCGGCTCGGGCCAGGGGCAGCCGACCGGTACCGATGACCGTGGCGATCACGGTGTCGTCGTCGAGGAGGAACGTCTCGGCCTCGAGCATCTCGCACACGCCGCCGCCGATACAGGTGTCCTCATCGACCACCATCTGCACGAGATCCGCTTCGTTTGACTCGCTCATCGGCTCGTCTCCACCGTCATGGGCACCGAGAGGATGCCGTGCACGAAGTTCGAGGGGGTGCGGACCGGTTCGCCAGCTCGCACGAGCGTCATCGAACGGTCGGCCATCTCCTCGAGGAGGATGGCGATCTCGAGCCGAGCGAGGAAGGCGCCGAGGCAGAGGTGGTGACCGCCACCGCCGAAAGCGAAGTGTGGATTGTCGGTGCGACCGACGTCGAAGCGGAACGGGTCCTGGAACACCGTCTCGTCGTGGTTGGCGGCGCCGTACCACATCACGACCTTCTCGCCTGCGGCGAGCGTCGTGCCGCCGACCTCGGTCTCACACGTGGTGGTCCGACGCATGTGCATCACCGGTGTCGACCAGCGAAGAATCTCCTCGGTCGCCGATTCCATCAAGGCGTCGTCGCCCTGCGCTCTGGCTTCCACGATTCGTTGCCACTGGTCGGGGTTGTCGGCCAGGGCGATGGCGCCCTGGCTGATCGCGGTCCTCGTGGTCTCGTTTCCGGCGAAGACCAACAGGTGGAACAGGTTCTTGTACTCGCTGCCGGTGAGGCGATCACCGTCCTCGGCCTCGGCCTGCACGAGCATCGTGACGAGATCGTCCTGAGGCTCGGCCCTCCGCTTGTTCGCGAGCGCCTCGCCGTACTCGAACAGCGCGTGGCTGGCAGGCGAGTTGAAGGGCAACAGTCGGAGCTCGGTCGTGTTGCCGAAGGCGTCGGGCGGGATCGATTGTTCCTCGCCCGTTCCTTCGACCAGGTAGTTCGACAGCTCGACGAGGTAGTCGGCGTCTTCGACCGGCACCCCGAGCATCGTGAGGATCACGCGGATCGGCAGCGGCGCTGCCACCTCCTCCACCCAGTCGCCCCCGCCGTTCTCGACGTAGGTATCGAGCAATTCGGCGGTGATCGCCCTGACCGTGTCTTCCCACCGCTTCACGTTCTTCGGCGTAAACGAACGAGCGATCAAGCGCCGGAGGCGGGTGTGGTCGGGGGCATCGGTGTCGATCAACGAGCGCCGAGCCTCGAGCGCATCGGCCTCGAGGTCCCACAGGTTCGTGTGGCCGATCGCAGAGCTGAAGGTCTCGGAATCACGAGAGATCTGCTGCACGTCGCTGTGACGAGTCGCAGCCCAGAACCCGCCGTCCACATAGGGATGCCAGACCAGCCCGGGCGTCGCCCGCATCGCGGCGAAGGTGTCGAAGGGCATGCCATCCAGATAGATCGCGGCGTCGGTGACGTTCGGTCCTTCTGGCTGTGTCGGTGAGCTCGCCGTCTCGGTCGAGACCATGATCAGCTCCTAGCTGTGCTCGATGAATCGAGCCCGTTCCCAGTCGTTGACCGCATCGGGCTCGGGGTTGTGCTCGGCGGCGAGGGCGACTTCGGCCTCGGCGATGCTGACGAAACTCCGGGAGAACGTGTCGCCGAGCTGGCCGGCGAGCGAGCTTCCGGAATAGGCCGCGATCGCTCCCGCGAGGTCGGTCGGCAACGCCGGTGCATCGCCCGGGTTGGTGTACATGTCGCCGATGCAGAGCATCCCGGGATCGAGATTCCGTTCGAGCCCGTCGGCGCCAGCGGCCAAGATGCCTGCGATCACGAGGTAGGGGTTCGCATCTGCGCCGGCGGACCGGAACTCGACCCGGTTGGCCGACGAGTTCGCTTCTGCGATGCAACGAGCCAACACCGTGCGGTTGTCGAGGCCCCAGGTGACGTGGGTCGGAGCGAAGGTGTACGGCCGGATCCGTTTCGGGCCGTTCGGGGTCGATGCGCCGAGCAGCGTGAGCGCCTCGGCGTGTTCGATCATTCCGCCGAGCCACGAACGCATGAGGTCGTTCGGCTGGCCCTCCTCGCAGGCCGCAAAGGCGTTCACCGTTCCGGATCCATCGGGCGCGTTCAAGCTCGTGTGCACGTGCATGCCCGAGCCGGACTGCTCCTCCCAGGGCTTTGGCATGAAGGTCGCCCGGTAGCCGTGCTGCATCGCCACCTGCTTGACGATCGACTTGAACAGCGCAGCGTTGTCGGCGGCGGTCAGCGCATCGGTCGGACCGGCGTTGATCTCGAACTGGCCGGGTCCGTACTCGGCGTTCGACGACTCGACGTCGATGCCAGCACCCAGCAGAGCGTTGCGCATCTCGAGCAGAACCGGTTCGAACTCGAGGCCATCCGTGAGCGAGCTGTACTGGATGTGCTCCTGGACGGGCGTCCAGTCCTGGTTGCAGAGGAAGAACTCCATCTCGGTGGCCACGAGCGGGTCGAGGCCCGCAGCCTGGCAGCGCTCGATCTGCGCACGCAGCACTGCCCGGGGTGAGAGCGGGTGAGGCGCTCCGTGCTCGTCGACGGTGTCGGCGAACACCAGGGCGTAGCCGGGGCGATGGGTGAGCACCCGACCCGTCGCGTTGTCGGGCACGAAGTGGCAGTCGAGGTAGCCGGTGTCGATGTTGACGAACTCGTTGTCCGGCAGGTCGTTTTGCATGTCGAACACGAAGATCGCGTCGGCGGCGTTTGCCCCCGACTCGTGACCACCTTCGAGGAACCGCTTCGCCGGGATGCGCTTGCCCCGCAGATGCCCTTGGGTGTCGGGAACTGCCAACTCGACGGTGTGGACACCGTGCTGGTCAGCGATCGCCCGGAACTCGTCGATCGAACCGGAGATTGAGGTCATGGGTGGGCACCTTTCATGTCATCGGATTTCGGGGAGGAGTGAGAAGGAGAAGAACTGGATCAGGAGGTAGAGGCTGCTGCGGAGCCGAGATAGGCCGCCTGGACGTGCGCATTGGCCTGGACCTCGTCGGGCGTGCCCGATGCGATGACGCGGCCTTGGTCGAGGGCGTAGATCCGGTCGGAGATACCGGTGATGAAGTTCAGATCGTGGTCGATCACGATCACGCCAGCTCCGACGGTGGCCGCCATGTGGCGCACCTGCTCGATCATCGTGATCGACTCGGTGTCGCTCATGCCGCTGGTCGGCTCGTCGAGCAGGAGGAACGAGGGTGCGAGCGCAGCGGCTCGTGCCAACTCGAGACGGCGGGAGTTGCCGTAGTCGAGCTCGCTGGCCCGACGATCGCGGTGTTCCCACAGTCCTGCTTCGGCAACGAGTGAGTCCGGATCGGGCAACACTCGGTCGGAGCGATGGTCGGCGGCGATGAGCGCAGCGACCTCGACGTTCTCGCGCACCGTGAGCGCTCCGAAGAGTCGGAGGTTCTGGAAGGTGCGGACCAAGCCGGATCGAGCGAGCACGTAGGTGGGAGCGCTGGTCGTGTCGGCACCGTCGAGGGTGAACCGACCGCTCGTCGGCTCGACGAGACCGGTGATCACATTCACGAGCGTGGTCTTGCCGGCACCGTTCGGGCCGATGATGCCGACGATTTCGTCGCCCTCCGCCTTCAGCGCCGCTCCGTCGAGGGCCTTGAACCCGCCGAACACCACTTCGATGTCGGACGCCTCGAGCGTCGTCGTGTTGACCGCATCGACCTCGGGAAGCGGGTCGGGCCGCTGCGCATCGGAACCCCCGAAGCGACGGTGGAGCCACTCGTCGAACTCCCAGTCGTCGAGCAGTCCGGCCGGCCGCCAGATCATGAACACCAACATGGCGACGCCGAGGAACACCGTCTGGAGGTTCTCTCGGAAGATCCAGTCGAGCGGGGCACCGTCGAGACCGATCCCGAAGATCTCGAAGCCGTCCTGGCCGAGTCGGCGGGCGAACTCACGGCCGATGGTCATGACCGCGACGCCGACCAGCGCGCCGGTGACGCTGTTTCGCCCACCCACGATCAGCATGACGAGTGTGACGAGCGTGAGATCGAAGAAGAAGTTGTCGGGAAGGATGGAGCCGTTCTCGTAGACCCGGAGGCCGGCGCCAACGCTGACGATCGCCACCGACAACAGCAGCGCCGCCATCTGCTGAACCAGCGGGTTCACGCCCATCGCCCGGGCCGCGAGGTTGTCCTCGCGTGCGGCGACGGCCAGGCGGCCGCTTCGGCTCTGGGCGTAGAGGCGGGCGAGCACGATCGCTGTGAACAGAGCGAGATAGATCGGGATGCGACTGTCGAGCGAACCCCGGATGGGGAACGTCAGACCGGCCCGGTCGCCGCCGGTGAGGTTCGGCCAGTTCCGGGCCACCTCGTGGGTGACGAACAACAGTGCGAGCGTGATGACGGTGGCAGCGACCGCGCCGGACTCTGCGCCCGAGCGAGCCAGACCGAGTCCGATGATCACGGCGACGGCAACGGTGAACACGACCGCGATGGCGAGAGCCAGCCACGGGTTCATGTCGACCCCGGCGAGACCGAACGGGGCGTCGGCGATCCGTTCGAGCTTCGATTCCGATGGGATGGCCAGCACGGCGAACGCATAGCCGGCGATGGCCCCGAAGCCGATGTGGCCGAACGAGAGCACGCCGGTGTTGCCGACATAGATCTGGATGCCCACGACGAGAATGGCGTCGATGAGGGCGACGGTGACGAGTCGCTCGCCAGCGCCGCCGAAGAACGACTGGTAGACGAGGCCGAGCGTCACGAAGAACGCAAACAGCGCGACGGACCCGCCGATCGGGAAGGCGACGTCTCGTTTTGCGTTCGGGATCAGATTGGTGAGCACGTCAGACCCGCTCGGCGTGAGAGACGGTGATGAGACCGCCGGGTCGGAAGATGAACAGGACGGCGATGAGCGCAAAGACCACGCCCTCGGTCAGGTTCGCGATCGAGTCCGGAAGCTGCGAGCGGAGCACCACCTCGGCGATGCCGAGAGCGAATCCGCCGAGCACCGCGCCTCGCAGGCTGCCGAGGCCTCCGATGAGTGCCGCCAACACGCCCTTCAGCATCGGGTCGATGCCGGCGCTCGGTTGGGTCTGCCCGGCCCTCATGAGCCAGAAGACGCCGGCGATGCCAGCCAACAGACCCGACAGTGCGAAGGCGCCACGGATGACGTTGTTCGAGTTGACGCCCATCAGGCGGGCGGTGTCGAAGTCGGCGGCCGCGGCTCGCAGGGACAGCCCGAACATCGTGCGCTGGAGAAGGTAGGTGACCGCGACCAGGGTCACGGCGGTCACGCCGATCACGACTGTGTCGAACCACTCGATACGCAACGATCCGATCGAGTAGGCCGCGGTCACCCAGTCGGGGCGAGGGAACGCTTTCACCGACGCCGACACGTAGAGCAAGAAGATCGCCGAGACGACGAAGTGGACGCCGAACGACGTGAGGAGCAGCGTGAACTGGCTCGCCCCACGTACCCGGCTGAACGCCACGCGTTCGATCACCAACGACGTCGCCACCGACACGACGATGATCAGCGGCACGACGATCCACCAGGACCAGCCGCCGGAGGTGAGCGCCCACATGGCGGCGTAGCCGCTGACGGTGATCAACTCGCCGTGGGCGAAGTTGAGCAGGTGCATCACGCCGAAGATGACGGCCACACCGAGGGCGAGCAGGGCGTAGATGCTCCCTCGACCGAAGCCGTCGATGAGGTTCTGGAGTAGTTCGGTCATCGGGGACGTCGCTCAGTCATCGGGTCAGCCGCCCACGAACGTGTCGAAGAGGTCGGTTCTGGCCAACATGTCGTCGCCGGTCCCTTCAGCGACGACCTCACCGCTGCGGAGCACATAGGCCCGATCGGCGACGGCGAGCATGCGGGTGGCGTTCTGCTCGACGACGAGGATCGTGCGCCCGGCCGCCCGAAGGGATTCGATGAGGTCGAACACGACGTCGACGAGCACCGGGGCGAGGCCGAGCGACGGCTCGTCCATCATGAGAAGGTCTGGCTTGGACATCAGCGCCCTGGCGATGGCGAGCTGTTGGGCCTCACCACCGGAGAGGAACCCTGCGGCGGTCGTCCACTTGTCGCGCAGGACGGGAAACTGTTCGGCCATCTCCTCGAGCAGGTCAGCCCGCTCAGAGGCCTTCACCGTGACGCCACCGATCTTGAGATTCTCCTCGACGGTGAGGTCGACGAAGATCCTTCGGTGCTCGGGGACGAGGGCCAGTCCGGAACGCAACAGGTGCTCCGACGGCCGGCCGGTGATGTCGCTGCCCTTGAACTCGACCGTGCCGGAATCGGGAGCCAGGAGACCGGCGATCGATCCGAGCAGTGTCGTCTTGCCCGCTCCGTTGGGTCCGATGAGGCCGATGACCTCACCGGACCCGACGTGGAGCGATGCATCACGGAGCGCAGAGATGGCTCCGTACTTCGTGGTGAGCCCGGAAACGGTCAGCAATGGCGTCGCGTCGTTCGGCGGCGTCATGTCATCTGCTCCAGGCTCGCTCAGCGACGATCAGCCGGAGATGGTGGCGACGAGCACGTCTTCGCCGTCGACGATCCGGTTGATCGGGACGTCCTTCGGCGGGATGCCGTTCGTGCCGGCGTAGGTGATCGTTCCACTCAGGCCCTCGAATCCGGAGATCTCAGCGACAGCGGCGCCGATGTCTGCGGGCTCGGTGCAGCCACAGTCGAGGATGCCCTGGATGCCGAGGAACATCGAGTCGACGTAGAGCGCCATGAAGCCACGGCTCTCGAGCGCCTCGCCCTCGGCGGCCTCGTAGTCGGCCAGGAGCGTGTCGATGGCGTCACCGCTGGTGATGCTGGTGTGCGGCGTGTGGGCGATGCCCTCGTTGTCTCCACCGGCAGCCTCGGGATCGGCGATGCCCGTCGCGTCGAGTGCGTCGGTTCCGATGTAGGTGAGCCCGTCGAGCCCCTGAGCTTCCAGCTGGCCGCGCAGTGCGGTGACCTGGAAGGCGAGTGCCGCCGAGAAGACCACCTCGTTGTTCTCCGACAGACCGGCGATCTCGTTGACCTGGGCCGAGAAGTCGGTGTCGGCTGCCCACACGTAGGTCTGGACGCTGACGATCTCGCCGCCGAGTTCTTCGAACTTGGCGATGAAGGCGTCGGGGTTCACGCCGGTGTAGGGGATGCCTTCACCTTCGGTGAACACGATGGCCCGGGTGATGCCCTCGTCCCACGCCCACTGTGCTGCGGCTGCGGCCATGCCGAAGTCGTCGAAGGTGACGAGGAAGGAGTTGATGTCGGCGTCGGCCAAGGTCGGCTCGGTCGATGCGGCGACGAACAGCGGCACCTCGCCGTCGGTGGTCTGCAGGATCGGGAGGGCGAAGTCGGCGAAGGGCGGGCCGATGAGGAAGTGGGCACCCCAGTCGAGGAGCTCCTGGGCGGCCAAGGCAGCATCGTCGCCGACCTCGGCGACGCGAACCTCGACGGGCGAGCCGTTGATGCCGCCGTTGCAGTTGATCTTCTCGGCGACGTAGGGAACGAGCTGCGAGCCGGGGATGTCGACGAACCCGACCACGTCGGAGAAGTCCATCGCCATGCCGACTCGGATCGGGTCACCGGTGGGTGCCTCGGCGCAAGCACTGAGATCGGCGGCGAGAATCGCGTCGATGTCGACCGACGTTGCACCGCCGCTGGAATCGCCACTGGACTCGCCAGCGTCGCCGCCATCGGCAGCACCGTCGTCGCCACCGTCGCTGCCACACGCTGCGGCGACGAGCGCCAATGCGAACAGCATTGCAATGAACCTACGTATGGTTCCTGGTCGGCTCGTGGTCATTTGTCCATCTCCCCGTTTGTGCTCTTGGTCACAGAAGTTAGTGTGCGGAACGTAGCATCGTTCGGTAGCGAACAATCAACAAACTCCATGACAATTCCCTCCATAAAACCCAGAGACATCGGAGCGGCTTCGACCGCGCTCGTCATCGCGCACGAAGCCGACGGTCCGGGGGCGCAAGTCGCCGTACGGCTGCAGCAGCGGGGCTTTGCGGTGACCACCCACGTCGCCACCGAGGTGATGGATCAACCAGCTGTGGCGAACCCGTTCCCCGACTTCGACACGTACGACCTCGTCGTGTTGATGGGTTCGATCCGCTCGCTGACCGACAAGGCATCGATCTCCCCGTGGATCGAGGAGGAGCTCGAACTCGTTCGCCAGGCGCACCAGAACGATCAGCCGGTGCTCGGCGTCTGTTTCGGTGGTCAAGTGATCGCCGACGCCTTGGGTGGCGCCGTCGAAGTCGCCCCGGTCACAGAGCTCGGCTGGTTCGAGATCGTCGATGGGCCCGAAGCGCCCAACCCGATCGGCGCCGGCCCGTGGATGGAGTGGCACCACGATCGCTTCACTCCCCCGCCGGGTGCGACGGTGCTCGCCGAGAACGAGAACGCTGTGCAGCTGTTTCGGATCGGCCGAATGGCCGGCACGCAGTTCCACCCCGAGATGGACGTCGCCCACATGGAGGGCTGGCTGTCCGTCGCCGAGAACGAGGGCGACTACCTCGCCGACAACGGCGTCACCGCCGACGAGTTGCGGGCCGGCGTCGCCCAACACGAGGCCCGAAACATCGAGCAGTGCCATGCCTTCGTCGATTGGTATCTCGACGAGGTGGCCTTTCCCGAGCTGAGCACTCCGAGCCCCGACACCGAAACCGACAACAGAGCAGGTTCATGACTCCCCCACTCATCGGACTCACCGGTCGACGCAAGACCGCCGACCAGATCGTCGGCACGCCCGAGGTGCTGCATCACCTCGAGGGCGACTGGTTCTACGCCGACTACGCCAGAGGCGTGCTCGCCGCCGGCGGTCTTCCCGTGCATCTCCCGCTCGACGCCGATCCCGCGGCCTACGCCGGTCGTCTCGATGGCGTGCTCCTCACCGGAGGCGCCGATCTCGCTCCGTCGATGTACGACGCGGCCCCGGAGACCGATGCGTTTCCTCCCGAGCCGGAGCGCGATCGGTTCGAGGCCGATCTCTTTCATGCCGCGTCCGACGCTCGCCTCCCCGTGCTTGGCATCTGCCGAGGCCTCCAGATGGTGAACGTCGCCTGCGGCGGTTCGCTTCATCAGGACATCCCGGTCCACGCCGGGTTCGACGTCGCCCCCACCACCCTGCTGCATTCGGTCGACGTCGAGGCTGGCTCGACGCTGGCCGGCATCTACGGCGATCGCCTCGAGGTCAACTCACTCCACCATCAGACCGTCGACCGACTGGGCGACTCGCTCACGGTGACCGCCCGGGCCGACGACGGCACCGTCGAAGGGCTCGAACACACCGACCTGCCCATCGTGGCTGTGCAGTGGCACCCCGAGATGCTCACCACCCGCGACACCGACCCGGTCT
>CALLIQ010000212.1 GCA_938008925.1 uncultured Acidimicrobiales bacterium | reverse complement strand
GACGTCGCCACCCATGGCTGGACCGAGCGATCGGGCCGGACCGTCGGCGACCTCGCCGCCCAGTACGCCGATGACGGGGTCGACGCTCTCGTCGTCACCGAGATCAGCCGGGACGGCACCCTCGAGGGCCCCGACGCCGAGGGTCTCACCGCCCTGTTGGCCGAGACAGCCATTCCCGTCGTCGCCTCCGGAGGCGTCGGCACGCTCGCCCATCTCGAGACACTCGCCGCCGTCGAGGTCGACGGCCGGCGCTTCGACGGCGTCATCGTCGGACGGGCCATCTACGAAGGTGCGGTCGACGTGCCATCGGCGATCGCTGCCCTCAGGGGAGGTGCATGATGCGGGTGATTCGGGTGATTCCGTGCCTCGACGTCGACAAGGGTCGGGTCGTCAAGGGCGTCAACTTCGTCGATCTCCGCGACGCCGGCGACCCGGTCGAACTCGCCGCGATCTACGACCACCAGGGCGCGGACGAGCTGGTGTTCCTCGACATCACCGCGTCGTCCGACGACCGTGAAACCACCGTCGCGATGGCCGAGGCGGTCGCCGAGCAGGTGTACATCCCGTTCACCATCGGTGGCGGCATCCGCACCGTCGACGACGCCCGACGACTCCTGCGGGCGGGTGCCGACAAGGTCTCGGTCAATTCCGCGGCCGTCGCCCGGCCCGAACTCGTCGCCGAGATCGCGGCCGAGTTCGGCAGTCAGTGCTGCGTGGTCGCCATCGACGGTCGTCGCACCGCCGAGGCCGAGACATCGCTCGGCACGCTGCCGGTCGGCACCCCAGAGATCCCATCGGGTTTCGAGGTGTTCGTGAAGGGCGGCCGCGAGGCCACCGGGATCGACGCCATCGAGTGGGCGCAGCGTGTCGTCGCACTCGGGGCCGGCGAGATCCTGCTGACCTCGATGGACCGAGACGGCACCCGTGAAGGGTTCGACCTCGAGATGACGCGGGCGATCGCTGATGCGGTCAACGTGCCCGTCATCGCATCGGGAGGTGTTGGCGGAGTCGACGACCTCGCACCCGGCGTCACCGAGGGTGGCGCCGACGCGGTCTTGGCAGCCAGCATCTTCCACTTCGGCGAGTCGACCGTGGCCGACGCCAAACGAGCGCTCGCCGATGCCGGGATCACGGTTCGCCCAGCCGAATCAGCCTGACCAAATCAGCCTGACCGAATCAGCCTGACCGAATCAGCCTGGCCCCGTCGGCCTACAGCGAGCGGGCGAAGTCGATCGTTTGATCGGCGATCCAGCCGAGTTTGCCGGCGACGAAGTGGTCGGCCTGCTCGATCACGGCGAGTTCGGTGTTCGTCCATTCTGCCGTCGTCTGGGTTGCTGCATCGGGAGCCATGAACTGATCGTGCTCGGGGACGAGGAGCCGACACGGTCGCTCGTCGGCAGCGGCGACCATCTCTGACGGATCGATGATGCGAAGCGGCGGAGCGACGCACAACCAGCCGCCGAGCCGATCCGGTCCTGTCGCCAGCGAGACGTCGGCGCCGAACGACCAGCTCGCAGTGATGAGCGGGATCTCGACGCCGACCTCGTCCGAAAGGCGCGCGATCGCCGCGTCGACGTCGAGTCGCTCACCCTGGCCGTAGTCGTGTGACCCGTCGGAGCCGTCGACGCCTCGGAAGTTGAACCGCAGCGCAGCGAGACCAGCGGCGGGGAGCGCTCGAAAAAGGCCATCGGGAACGGGGGCGAACATGTTCCCGCCGTGCAGCGGGTGCGGGTGGCAGAGCACGGCAGCGGCGGTTGCGGCCTCGGCCCCGCCCTGCGGTAGAGCCATCTCGGCCCGCAACGACAAACCGTCCGTGGTGGTGAGGGCGAGGCGTTGGATGGGAAGCGGCTCCGGTGACATGCTCAGACGATAGGGCCGTGTGCTGAGCCGACCTGCCTCGAACCGGCCTGTGTCGAACCGTCGCGGCGCTGGCGGCGAAGCCGATACCGTTCCCGGCGTGCCTGCCGACACCAAGCTCCCGATCAAGATGCTCAACGACCGAGTGCTCGTGAAGATGGACGGTGCGGAGGGCGAGCGGAAGTCGACCGGCGGCATCTTGATCCCGGCGACGGCCCAGGTCGGCAAGCGCCTCACGTGGGCGAGCGTCGTGGCGCTCGGACCAAACGTGCGCTCGATGGAGCTCGACGATCGAGTCCTGTTCAGTGCCGAAGATCGCTACGAGGTCGAGGTCGGCGGAACCGACTACATCATGTTGCGCGAGCGCGACGTGCACGCGGTCGCAGCCGAGCGCCTCGACGATTCCCCGACCGGCCTCTACCTCTAAAGCCCACCAGAGCTCGCAAGGCATCGACTCTGCGCTCTCCGGTCTACCCCGGCCGAAATCGGCGGGTTGGCATCCGGCTGACCTCTAGGCTCTCGGGGTGCCTGAGGCCACCACACCACCGCCGTCATCACAACCGCCAGCGGCGACAGGTCCGGTTGCGACGACGATCGAGGCGACGCCCGAACAGCTCGCATCGGTTCGCTACGACGACGACGGCCTCGTGGTCGCCATCGTGCAAGACGACGTCACCAACGCCGTGCTCATGCAGGCGTACATGAACGCCGAAACGCTGGCGATGTCGCTCGCCCAGGGCCGCACGGTGTTCTGGAGCCGCTCGCGCCAAGAGATCTGGCGAAAGGGTGACACCTCGGGTGAGCACCAGTACATCCGCTCGGCCCACTTCGACTGCGACGGTGATGCCCTTTTGTTTCGCGTCGAACAGCTCGGGGGCGGAGCCTGCCACACGGGCCAGTACAGCTGCTTCCACAATCCATTCGGCGCCGCCGACGACACGAACACGCACCTCCAGGACCACGCCTGATGACCACCACCATCGAAGAGTTCCGCACCTTTGCCAAGGAGTTCCGGGCCATCCCGGTCACCCGCGAACTGCTGGCCGATCTCACGACGCCGATGATGGCGTTTCTCCGAGTCGTGTCGGACGAGACCGGCTTCATCCTCGAGTCGGTCGAAAACGGCGAGCGGTGGAGCCGATTCTCCTTCATCGGCCGTCGCCCCCACGCCTCGCTGGTCGCTCGGAACGGTCGCGTCGAGCTCCGCGGCGAGCTCCCCGACACCGACCTGCCGTTCGACGAGGGGATCCTGGCTGTCGTCGACGAGATCCTCGACCGCTACAAGGCCCCGGTCTTGCCCGATCTTCCCCCGCTCACCGCCGGCTTGGTCGGCTACATGAGCTACGACGTCGTCCGCGAGATCGAGAAGCTCCCGAACGAGCCACTCGACACGGACGGGTATCCCGACGCGATGTTCGACGTCATCGGCGACATGGCCGTATTCGACCATTGGCGCCAACGAGTGACCCTCGTCGCCGTCGCCCTGCTCCCGGCCGACGCCGACGACGAGACGATCGATGCCCACTACCACGCAGCCATCGCCAGGCTCGACCAAGTGGCAGCTGACGGTGCTCGGGCGGTCGAGGAGCCGATGCTGTTCCCTCCCGACCCCGACGCTGATCTCCCTCCGGTCGTGTCCTCGATGGGTGGCGGCCTCTACCAGGACGCCGTCGAGGTGGCCAAGGAGTACATCCGCGCTGGTGACATCTTCCAGGTCGTCCTCTCGCAGCGTTTCGACATCGACCCGGACAGCGAGGAGCTCGGTTTCGAGCCCGTCGACATGTATCGAGTGCTCCGACAGATCAATCCGAGCCCGTACATGTATCTGTTGCGCCAGCCGGAGCTGACCGTCGTCGGCTGCTCGCCCGAGCCGCTCGTGCAGATCCGTGAGGGACGAGTGATCTCGCGCCCGATCGCCGGTACCCGTCGGCGCGGGCGCACGCCGGAGGAAGATCGTCGGATGGCAGCAGAACTGGCCGAGGATCCGAAGGAGCGGGCCGAACACGTCATGCTCGTCGACCTCGCTCGCAACGACGTCGGCCGCGTGGTCGAGTTCGGCTCGCTCGAGGTCGTCGAGATGATGACGCTCGAGAACTACAGCCACGTCATGCACTTGACCAGCCAGGTCGAGGGCGACCTCGCCGAGGGCAAGTCGATCGTCGACGTGCTTCGGGCCACGATGCCAGCTGGCACCGTTTCTGGAGCGCCGAAGGTGCGGGCGATGCAGATCATCGATGAGCTCGAGCCGGTGAAGCGAGGCCCCTACTCGGGGGTGGTTGGCTACTTCGACTTCTCGGGCAACCTCGACACCGCCATCACGATTCGCACGATGTTCTGTGGGCCAGACGGCGCGTCGGTCCAGGCCGGCGCTGGCGTCGTCGCCGACTCCGATCCGGACCTCGAAGATCTCGAGTGCCACAACAAGGCAAAGGCGCTCCTCGCTGCGGTCGAGCCGGCCCGACGGATGCACCAGGCTCGTCGCGCTCGCTAGTTCGTTTGCTCGAGGACGTTCGGGCGCTAGGACGCGGGCCAGATCCGTTCGATTTCGGCCCACACCAAGTCGGCGATCCACGCGCTGCCTCGACGGGTGATGTGGACGCCGTCGGGCGCTCTGGCCCGGATGCTCTCGCCGTCGGGGCCGACGATGTACTGGTCGTACTCGCCGTCTTCGTTGCGGTAGAGGGCGTCGATGTCGATGAAGGTGACCCACGGACGGGCCGCCGCTTCCTCGGCGAGGATCTCGTTCACGATCGGCGGAAGTGGTTGCCACAGGCTCGCCTGCATCACGGGGAGGCCGACCCAGATCATGTGGCTGTCCGGATAGCCCGTGATGTCCATCATCACGCCGACCCTCGCCCGGTACTCGGCTGCCCACTCCTCGGTCTCGAAGCCGACGCGACCGGCTTCGGTGATCATCGCCTGGTTGTCGTTGCCGCCGACCATGTAGATGACCGCCTCGGGGTGTGGTTGGGCGATCATCGCCGTGCTGAGCTGGGCCGGCCAGTCGAAGAAGTCGGGACGGGTCAGCCCGGTCGAGATGTGGAAGTCGAGCTGGAAATCGGAGACGTCGAGGTCGGCGGTGCCTCCGAGGAGGTTGGAGGCCACGTACTCGCCGAGTGAATCGCCGCCGATCCACACGAGGAGGGGTTCTTCGGCCGAGATCGGTCGAAGGAGCCGCTCGGTCGTGGTCGTCGTCTCCGGCGGAGCGGTGGTGGTGGGCGCTGCGGTTGTTGTCGTCGCCGCCTCAGCTGAGGCCTCGGCGTTCAGCTGAGTGGTCGTCGGCTGCGCTGGCACCGTCGTCGTCGTGGTGGCGGCCACCTCCGCGTCGTCGCCCATCTCGTCGGCAAGCGCGCCGATCACGATGTCGTCCGATGTCGGTTCGGAGCCGACTGAACCCGGTCGGTCTCGGTCGAGGAGATCGGCGAGTGCGTCACCGGGCGTGTCGGCACCGACGAATGCGGCAGCATCATCGACCTGGCGGGCGGCGGTGAGCCAGCGGTCTCGCTCGGGGCCGAACGGTTGGCGTGCGGCCATGTCGACCAGGCGGCCCGAGCTGAGCAAGCCGCTGACGATCAAGGCGAGCACGAGTCCGACCAACACGTGGTTGACGTGAGGGAGTGACGGTGCGCTCTCCTCGTTCTCGTCGTCCGTCATCGGGACGGTCGGCGGAGTGGAGGGCGGCGCGGCCTGTGGTGCGGTCGGAGGTGTGGGTCGAGCGGTCGTCATCAGAACTGGAAGTAGATGAAGGGAGCGACGCCCTCGGGACCGAGGGCGGCCACGAGCGAGACCCAGGCGCCGAACGCGACGCCCTGGATGCTCGGGGCGACTCGATTCACGAGCGCTCGAGTGCGGTCGGCGAGGTCGTCGGGACGGAACTGAACGAGAAGGGCCCCGAAGATCACGAGCATCGGGAGAATCGCATTGTCGACGAGCGGCGTGCGACCTGTGTTCCAGTCACCAGCGACGAGGCGAGCCATCAGCGACCAGGCGAGCTCGAAGCTCTCGGCCC
>CALLIQ010000211.1 GCA_938008925.1 uncultured Acidimicrobiales bacterium | reverse complement strand
CGCCATCGGGCGACGTCAACTCCACGAATCGTCGCACCGGCTGAGTCGTCGACGAGGACGTTGCTGAGCCGACGTTCCCAATCCGGCCACGATCGGTGGTTGATTCACTACAGTCGCGCCCTTCGTACTGCTGCGTGCACGAGGCCGGTCCACATTCGATCAGTTCGGGCTTGGCGGCGACAAGAAGGACGACGACATGACTCAGAAGACTGCGCTCATCACCGGGCTCACCGGCCAGGACGGCTCCTACCTCGCCGAACTCCTCCTCGAACAGGGCTACAAGGTCTACGGCATGGTCCGCCGCACCTCCACCATCAACTTCGAACGCATCGCCCACATCCAAGACGACATCGAAATCGTCCAAGGCGACCTCCTCGACGAGTCCTCACTCTCCGAGCTCCTCAAAGCCATCCAACCAGACGAGGTCTACAACCTCGCCGCCCAGTCCTTCGTCCAAACCAGCTTCCAACAAGCAGTCCTCACCGGCGACACCACCGCCCTCGGCGTCACCCGCATGCTCAACGCCGTCCGCAACACCAACCCCGAGATCCGCTTCTACCAAGCCTCATCATCGGAAATGTTCGGCAAGGTCATGGAAGTCCCCCAAACCGAAGCCACCCCCTTCTACCCCCGCTCCCCCTACGGCGTCGCCAAGGTCTACGGCCACTGGATCACCGTCAACTACCGCGAGTCCTACAACATGCACGCCTCCAGCGGCATCTTGTTCAACCACGAATCACCACGCCGCGGCCTCGAATTCGTCACCCGCAAAATCACCAACCACGTCGCCCGCATCAAACTCGGCCTCACCAACGAACTCCGACTCGGCGACCTCCACCCCCAACGCGACTGGGGCTTCGCCGGCGATTACGTCAAAGCCATGTGGCTCATGCTCCAACAAGACACCGCAGACGACTACGTCATCTCCACCGGCGAAACCCACTCCGTCGAAGAGTTCTGCGAACTCGCATTCGGCCACGTCGACCTCAACTGGCAAGACCACGTCGTCCAAGACCCAGCCTTCATGCGTCCCGCCGAAGTCGACCTCCTCATCGGCGACGCCACCAAAGCAAAGACCGTGCTCGGCTGGGAACCCACCACGACCTTCCCCGAGCTCGTCACCTCCATGGTCGAATCCGACCTCGAAGCCGTCGCCCGCCAACAACGCAACCTCGCCTGACAATGACTCCTGCCGGGACGTCTGCCGGGACTCCCGCCGGGGGCCATTCCGCACGGAGCCTCCAGCGATGAAGGTGGTCGTGATCTGCGGTGGCGTCGGCGCTGCTCGACTCCTCCGAGGATTCGTCGGCATGGTGCCAGCCGGTGACCTCACCGCCATCGCCAACGTCGGCGATGACATGGTGTTGCACGGTCTGAGCATTTCGCCGGACCTCGACACGATCGTCTACACCCTCGCCGACGCCGTGAGCGCGGAGCGTGGATGGGGCCTCGAGGGCGAGACGTGGCAAGCGATGGAGATGATCGCGGCCTACGGGGCCGTGTCCGGCCAACCGCTCGATTGGTTCAGCCTCGGTGACCGCGACCTCGGAACCCATCTGTTTCGAACCGGTGCGCTCGCCGCCGGGGCAACGCTCGACGCCGTGACGGCACAGATCGTGGAGCGATGGAGTCTTCCGCTCACGTTGCTCCCCGTCAGCAACGACCCGATTCGAACGATGGTCACCGTCGCCGAGGGTCCGGACGCGGGCGACGAGATCAGCTTTCAGGAGTACTTCGTCGGCCGCCAACATTCGGTCGCCGTGAGCGCTGTGCGGTTCGCAGGCGCCGATGCTGCCGCTGCGGGACCAGGTGTGCTCGATGCCATCGACGAGGCCGATGTGATCGTGATCGCTCCGTCGAACCCCGCCGTCTCCATCGATCCTGTCTTGGCCGTCACGGGCATTCGAGAGCGGCTGACAGCCCGACGAACCAACGTCGTTGCCGTCTCGCCGATCATCGGTGGGAAGGCCCTCAAGGGGCCGGCCGATCGGCTGCTCGTCGAACTCGGGCGGGAGTCATCGGCGACCGCCGTCGCCGAGTGGTACGCCGACGTCGTCGGCACGCTCGTGATCGACACGGTCGATGCCGCTCAGGTCGACGCGATCGAAGCGCTCGGCGTCCGATCGATCGTCACGGAGACGATCATGTCGTCACCCGAGATCACTCGGGCGTTGGCTGAGACGATTCTCGACGCCGGTCAGCCGTAGGCGGCGGCCGCCGTCGGCGGCTTGGGGATCTCTGCGCCGAGCGGTGCGAGGGCGAACGTGAAGGCCGATCCATCCTCGGTGAAGTGGAAGTCGGGGATGTCGTCGCCGGTGATGATCTGCGGCTCGTCGAGGCTGAACTGATCCGACCAATACGCGAGCTGGAACACCGCTTCTTCTTCGCCGCACTGCATGCCCGACTCGAACTCGACGCCGAGCTCGCGCACGGTCAGGCTGTCGCCGTCGACCTCGGCACCTGCCGAGGTCAAGAAGCGCTCGACGTTGGCGTTGCGCCCCGCTGCGGTCGTGGCGAACGGGTGCACGTGGATGTAGCCGGACCCGTGCGTGTGAATCCCATCCGGATCGTTGTCGTTCCGGATCGGCGGCAGGAACGTGTCGCACTCATAGATGCCGTACGCGCTGTGCCAATGGTCGCCGAGCAGCGGCGCGACGCCGGTGTTGGACGTCCGCTGGGAAGCCAAGATGCCGACGCCAACAGCACCGGCCAAGAAGATCACGGCGACCACAGGGATGAACCACGACCGCCCCTGATCTGGGGCGGAGATCGACGTGACGGCGATGTCGTCCTTCGCGTCGCGGTTCTTTTTACGAGAGGCCTTACCCACGGCAGGGATCGTAGAGCCTCGGGATGTAAAGCCAGCGTCAAGAGCCCCCTAGGATCCGGCCCATGGCGCAACCGGCATCAGCGACACATCGACGGCTCGAGATCATCCCCGTCCCCGGGCTCCCGGAGATCGTGCCGGGTGATGATCTCGCCGGATTGATCATCGATGCATGCCTGGCCGACGCCGATCCGCCGATCGGACTACTTGAGCACGACGTCCTCGTCGTGAGCCAGAAGGTGGTCTCGAAGGCGGAGAATCAGATCGTCAAGGTCGATCCGACCGATCCGCTCGCCCACAAGCCTCTCGTGTTGCGCGAGTCGGCCCGCGTGATCCGTCGCCGAGGCGAGCTGATCATCAGCCAGACAAAACACGGCTTCGTCTGCGCCAACGCCGGCATCGACCGCTCGAACGTCGCCTCGGACGTCGCCCTCCTCCTGCCCGAGGACTCGGACCGATCGGCCCGCCGCATCCGCGACGCCGTGAAGGGCAGAGTCGGCGTCGACACCGGCGTCGTGGTCGCCGACACCTTCGGCCGACCGTGGCGACGAGGCCTGACCGACATCGCCCTCGGATGCGCTGGGATTCGACCC
>CALLIQ010000210.1 GCA_938008925.1 uncultured Acidimicrobiales bacterium | reverse complement strand
CTGATGTTCGTGAACGCCAGCATCGGCGCCCCCTGGCTCTCCGACGCAAATGTCGCAGCGAAAGCCGAGGTGTCCGCCGCTGAGGTCGATGCCTATGACCGGCTCGGGTTCAGCGCGTCGGCCGATTTCGCCGCCGCTCTGATCGGCGGCACCCTCGCCTCGGTGCTCGTGAGCGAACCTGACATCGAGCCGGACGAAGTCGCCGAGCGCTTGTGGCGGGCGCTCACACTCGGCACGGACTGATTCCGCGCGGCACGTCTGACTCGAACTTCTCTGTCCGAGACCACGCTGTCGGACCGGGCCGGACTACGTTCACAAGTTGTTCGCCGCCCCTCCGGAATCACGGAAGGGGCCGGAACCGTTGGAGGGGTCATGAGTCTGACAAAGAACAAGCCATTGCTCGGCGGCATCGCCGTCGTCGTCCTCGCCGGGGTTGCCTGGCTCGCCTTCGGCTTCTTCGGGATCCAGTCGGCGTTCATCGACGAAGAGGTGAGCGAGGGCGGACCCGTCTTCGCTGCTTCGGTCGAGGAACAAGATGCCGTTGCGGCCACGCCCGAGTTCGAAGAGGCGATGGAAGAAGCACAAGAGAACATGACCGAGACCGACGAGCCGGTCGAAGAGGTCGAAGAAGAGATGCCCGGTGAGATCGTCACCCTCGTGAGCGGCAACTTCATGGGCAACTCCCGCTACGACATCACCGGCGACATCGCCGTGCTCAACGACGGTTCCGAGCAGCGCTTCTTGCGCTTCGAGAACTTCGAGTCCGACAACGGGCCAGACCTGAAGGTCTATCTCCGGGCCGCCGACGGCAGCTTCGTCAGCCTCGGCGACCTCAAGGGCAACATCGGCGACCAGAACTACGAGATCCCCGCCGACGTCGACCTCTCGGTGTTCAACACCGTCGAGATCTGGTGTGAGCGCTTCGGTGTCGGCTTTGGTGAAGCCACGCTCGCCTAGGGCCTGAATCAGAACTAGGTGGACATGGGGGGATGTCCCCCATGTCGGCCCGCACGGTCCCGCCGATGCTGCTTCCATCGAATGGAGGTCCGCATGGATCGGGACAGAGATCACGAACTCGTTCGAGAGATCGAGGCTCCGGAGGCTGGCGACTGGCTGGTGCACCTGTCGAGCCGTCACGTCTCGTTGGCCAAGCCCGAGATCGGGCGTGCCGGTGGCGGCCACGAGCACGAGTTCTGGACGGCGCGGCCGGTCGACGAAGTCGTCGAGCACTACCGGGCTGAAACGGGTCTCGAGCCAGACAACGAAGGCGACGCTCTCGTCTTTGCTCGCACCTCTCGACGAGAGGGCTTCAAGCTCGTCGAACTGATCGTGGTCACGCCGATCGAGGGCGCAACGGGCTCCCGCCGAACCGACTTGCCGACCTCTGCTCAGACGATCGTCTGGATCTCGAGGACCAACACCGTCCGTTCCGAGGTCGCCGAGTAGCCGAGTCGTCGTCGCCTACGATCTCGCTGTGGCTGACAGCGGCGACCTCCTGGCCACGCTGCTGGCCGACACCGAGCGCGAGATCGATGCGATCGCTTCGCTCCCCGCTCACAAGCGGTTCGCGCGGATGGTGCTGCTGTCTCTCGAGCGAGAGCAGGTTGCGGCCGTCGCGTACTCCGAGGAACTGGTGGCATCGCGCCTCGCCGCCTTGCCGGTCGACCCCGAGGTGAAAGAGCTCGTCAGCCGGGTCGTCAAATGGACGCAGCGAGACGAGGCACTCCACGCGCAATACATGCGTGGCGTCTTGCTCCAGGCCGGCGAACCGCTCCCGATCGGATTCGTGTTGGCTCGCCAAGCCGTCGGCACCGTGTCGGGTTGGGTGTCGGCCATCAGCCACCACGACGACTCGGAGCGGTGGGGGATCCGTCGGGCGTCGGTGAAGGCGGCCATCGCAGCGGGGAAAGCCATCGGGCGAGTTCCCGATGGCTTGGCGGACGAGTTGACTTACCGCAGCTTCCGTCAGTTCTGCGAGCTGAGCGTCGCACTCGAGGAGTCGGCCGTCTTGTCCTACGAGCGGATGCTCGGTCTGCTCGATGATGACTAGCACATCGAGACCTTCTCTCGCATCCTCGATGACGAACGACGCCACTCGGCCGTCTTTTCGGTGTTGGCGTCGAGTTTCACCGAGGACGATCGTCTCGCCGACTCGGTCACGGTGGACGACCTGGCCGAGCGAATCGGGGCGGTGAGTCCCTGGTTCTTGCCGGCTCGTCATCGAGCGACGACACCTCTCACCGCTTTCGGCTGCGGCTCGCGCGTGCACGTCGAGCGAGGCGACGAGGGGGAGTTGGCCTCGACGATGGAGCAGGTCGTGCGGGCCGCTGGCCTGGAGGAGATCGTGCGGGCGAACCCCGGGCCGGTCGCCGTGCGGGGCCAGTTCATGCTCGGCTACCACCGCGACGACCGTTCGACGATCGTGCACCCCGAAGCGGTCGAGGTGCTCGCAGGCCTTCTTCGATCATGGGGAGCGACCGACGTCGCCGTGATCGAGACGCCGATGGCGTACGACCGGTTTTTCGCCAACCGATCGGTCGCTGAAGTCGCCGAGTACTTCGGGTTCGACTCACCCCTCTACCGCATCGTCGACGTGTCCGAGGATGCGCGCTCGATCGGCTTCGAGCGCGGTCTGGTGTCGTCGGGGATCTCGGCGACGTGGGCCGATGCGTCGGTTCGCATCGTGATGTCGAAGCTCAAGGGTGATCCGGTCGAGCTCGCGCATCTCTCGCTGGCCAGCCTGGGTGGGATCGGCGGCCGGACCGACGAGCACCTCTACACCGACCGACTCGTCGACCATCGCAGCGCGTTGCTGATGGCGCTCGACGTCGCCCCGCCACACTTCGCCATCGTCGATGCGTGGGCGCCGGTCGCCGACGGTCCGCTCGGCGTCATGGGATGTGATGATCCCGCGGACGTGCGGCGCTTCTACGCGGGTGCCGACGCTGTCAGTGTCGATGCGGCGGTCTTCGCCGACATGGGCTTCGACGACTCGCGGCGATCGGAGATCCATCGGCAGGCCGACCAGTGGTTCGGTTCGATGGCGACAGCGGTCGACGTCGAAGGATCGCCGGGCCCGTTCGAGGGTTTCCGGACGCCCCAGGACACGTGGTGGTTCCGTCTCGTCTCCGCTCTCGCCGCCCCCGTCTACCTCAACTTGTCGCTCCGTGGCGCCCTGTTCGTTCCCGAGATGGACACCGAGGCCTTCCCGCCCATCGACTCGCCGTCGTGGTTCGTGCGCAGCGTCCGACGGGCATCCCAGCGAGTGTTCGGCCTGCGGCCGCCAAATGCGCGTCTAGCGTGATCGGATGTTCCCCCTCCGGGACGAGAACCCGGCATCGATCACTCCGTTCGTGACGTGGGTGGTCATCGCGATCTGCGTGGCCGTCTATTTCGGCATTCCCGACCAGTTCGATTCCAGCGCCCAGTTCCAATTCGAGCAGGCCGCCATTCCCTGTGAACTGACGACGGGTGAGGCGTTGAGTGACGCCGAGCGCGCCTCGGTGCGCACACCATCACCGGCCGACGATGTCTGCGTCGATGGCGACGGCGCGGCGACCGGATCGACCAAGAACGTGTGGCTCGCCGCACTGGCCTCGGTGTTCCTCCATGGTGGCCTGATGCACCTGGGCGGCAACATGTGGTTCCTGTGGATCTTCGGCAACAACGTCGAAGACAAGCTCGGGCACGTCGGCTACGCCGTCTTCTACCTCGCTGGCGGTATCGCCGCCACCGTCGGACACGTACTCGCCCAGCCCGACTCGCTCATCCCCGTCGTCGGCGCCTCGGGCGCGATCGCCGCGGTGATGGGCGCCTATCTGGTGTGGTTCCCCGATGCGCCGATCCGAACGATCGTCTTTCTCATCCTGTTCGACATCCGAGCCCGCTGGTACCTGGCGTTCTGGTTCGTCTTCCAGTTCTTCACCGCGCCGGGGAGCCAGGTCGCCTGGGTCGCCCACGTGGCCGGCTTCGTCTTCGGCGTGGTGATCGGCGTCATCGTGCGAATCGCCAGCCGCCCGGAGAGCGACCCGATGGACGTGTCGATTCCGACGTGGGACCCGACCGGCGGAGCCGGCCGAGGTCCCTATCGGCACCCGAGTGACTTGTTCAACGACGACCGCTCGTTCCGGGGCTGACCCCGATCGAACGGCCGCGGCGGTCAGCTGTTCTTGACGATTCGGAAGACCGGAATCGTCCGTCCCGCAGCTGATGCCGACTTCTCGTAGTCGACGAAATTGTCCATCAGTGCGGCCTGCGCGTCGTAGAGCCGCTTGCGCTCGGTCTCGTCATCGACGAGCACGGCGGTTGCCTCGTAGGAGTCGGTGCCGACCTCGATCGTGACGTCGGGATTAGCGACGAGGTTGAAGTACCAGTTCGGGTGCTCCGGAGCACCGCCCTTGGAGGCGATGATGACCAGATCGTCACCGTCGGTCGAGTAGACGAGCGGCGAGCACAGCTCCCGGCCGGACTTGGCGCCGGTCATCGTGACCAGCACGACGGGCGCGCCCTCGAGCCAGCCGGTGCACACGCCGTCGTTCGCTCGGAATTCGGCGATGACGCCCTTGTTGGTTTCGAGAATGTCCATGGCCGGGAGACTACAGACCCGGGCGTGTCACGGCCTCAGTAGCCCTCAGCCTCGATCATCGCCTGCAAGAGTTCGCCGATTCCCTCGGGCAGCAGCGTCTCGGGCGGCGTCTCGTCGGCCTCGGACAGATCGGCGAGCGCGTTCGCCACCTCGGCCGGGTCGAGCTGGTCGGTGAGGACGATCTGGCGGACGACCTCGTTTGTTTCGTGAGCCGAGGTGTCGCCGGCGTCGATGTACTCGGTGATGCCGTTGACCATCCGGTCGTTGAACCCGGTGTTGTACGGACCCGGGTTGACCTTGGTGACGTCAATGCCGTGGGGCTCGAGCTCGGCTCGCAGGCTGACCGTGTAGGCCTCGACGGCGTGCTTCGTCATCGAATAGGGCGAGGTCAGCGGCGAGGCGAGCTTGCCCGCGATCGACGACACGTTGATGATGCGGCCCGATCCTCGTTCCTTCATGCCGGGGATCACCGCCTGAGACATGGCGATCATGCCGAACACGTTCACCTCGAACACGGCCCTGACCTGGGCCATGGGCACGGTGGCCATCGGTCCCATCACGCCCATGCCGGCGTTGTTGATCAGCACGTCGACATCGAGATCCGCAGCCGAGGCGACGTCGTCTTCCGACGTGATGTCGAGCTTCATGGTGGTGAGCTCGGGGTGTTCGGCCTGGAGGGCATCGGCCTGCTCGCCGGTTTCGGTGGTGGCGATGACCGCATGGCCGCGCGCCGCTAGTTCGACGGCTGCCGCCTTGCCGAAACCAGAGCCTGCTCCGGTCACGAGGATCGTCCGCTTGTCCACCATTGGCTGCCTCCCGGCATCGTCGAGTCGACGCACCCTAGGGCGCGCGGTCTCGCTTGGCCTTGTTGTGGGGGTCGCAGAGGATCTGCCCGTTTGCGATCGAGGTCGCCCCGCCCTTCGACCAGGGGAAGACGTGGTCGGCTTGGAGCCAGGTGACGGGGGCGTCGCAGCCCGGGGTTTCGCATGATCCTCTTGCTCTGGCGATGAGGGCTTGTTTCAGGCGTCGGGGGAAGCCTCTGGCTGTTCGGCCGAGGTCGAGGAT
>CALLIQ010000209.1 GCA_938008925.1 uncultured Acidimicrobiales bacterium | reverse complement strand
GACCAAGACACCAGCGGTCCGCCTCGGCTGCTCGAGCGACCGTCCACGCCAGAGTCGCTCACGGCGAAGCCGGACGACCTGGCGCGGATCGACGAGGCCCGGCGGATGCTCGCGGGAGCCGACCATCCGGTCGTGATCGTCGGCGTCGACGCTCCGCGGACGTCGGGACTGGCCAGCACGTTGCAGCGATTCGGTGCGCCGGTGCTGACCACCTACCAGGCCGTCGGCGCCATCCCGACGGGATCGAGCATCGATGCGGGACTGTTCACCGGCGGGCGACCGGAGTGGGACTTGCTCGCACGGGCCGACCTCGTCGTGCTCGTCGGGCTCGACATGGTCGAGCCGATTCCGTCCGACTGGCCGAGTGATGCGCCGGTCCTGTCACTGGCCGGTGCCCCGACCGTCGAGACGTACGCCCCGATCGCGCTCGAGCTCATCGGCGACATCGAGGAGCTTGCTGCGGCGACGCTCACGACCGCCCACCGGTGGCCGCCCTCGTCGGCATCGGATCATCGAACGGCGACGATCGCTGAGCTCCGCTCGCACGGTCACGACGGGTTTGGGCCGATCGATGTGGTGGACGGAACCGGCGCATGGGCGCAGTCGCTCGATGGCTTGACGACCACCGTCGATGCAGGCGCTCACTTCTTGGCGGTCATGCCGCTCTGGCGGGTTCGTCAACGTCAGCGGCTGCTGATCTCCAACGGTCTCGCGACGATGGGCTACGCGGTGCCAGCAGCGATCGGCGCCGCACTGGCACGGCCGGGCGAGCCAGTCCTGGCCTTCACCGGTGATGGGGGCCTCGGCATGTGTCTCGCCGAGCTCGAGACCATCGCTCGACTGGATCTGCCGATCACGGTCATCGTTTTCAACGACGCAGCGCTGAGCCTGATTCGGATCAAGCAGAAGGCCGACCACGGCGGCGACCAGGCGGTGGTCTATCGGCCTGCGAACTTCGCCACGATCGCCGATGGGCTCGGCATGCCAGGGGTGCGGGTCTCGAGCGCCGATGGATTGGCCGATGCGCTCCAAACTCCGTCGACTGGCCCTCGGCTGCTCGACGTTCAGATCGATCCCTCTAGCTACGGCCACTTGATCCGAGCGACCCGCGGCTGACGGGGCGCAGACGACGGGCGCCGCTCGATGCGCCCGTGCTAGAACCGGCTGTGACCGGCGACACAACAGCAAGGGGCATCGACATGGTCAAGGTTTCCAAGTTCATCGATCTGCGCGAGGGCGTGGTGGCCGATCAGTTCAGCGTCGGCGACCGCGACGAGATCACCTCGATCAGCGACCTGGACGACACGTACAAGCAGCTCATGGACAAGCCGTTGGCGTGCGTCATGGCCGTGATGGGCAGCAACGGCCGCCCGAACCTGACGCCGATGTGGTTCGACTACGAGGGCGACAAGGTCCTCGTGAATGTCGCCGAGCATCGCAAGAAGACCGACTGGATCCGGGCCAATCCGCAGATCTCGATCCTCATCATGAATCCGGAGAACATGTATCACTGGATGAGCCTGAAGGTCACGGTTGAGCGTGAGATCTCCGAAGACGATCCCGATGAGGGCCAGTGGGTGACCGACCAGCTCAATCGCATCTGGCAGAAGTACATGGGCCCCGATGCCGGCGACACCTATGGCATTCGCGACCCCTCGTTCGAGGAACGTCGCGTGCTGTTCGAGTGCTCGGTCGATCGGATCGCGACCTTCGGCGTCCCCGGTTGATCGAGCGTCGCTAGGCAGTGTCGTCGGTGCCGATCTCCATTCAAGTCGTTGGAGGGTCGCTCGGCGGCCTGACAGCAGCGTGCCTGCTCCGCGACGACGGTCACGACGTGACCGTGTTCGAGCGGAGCTCTCGCGAACTCGAAGAGCGCGGGGCGGGTATCGGGTTCCTGCCGGCGACCGGCCGCTATCTCGCCGATAGAGCCGGGATCGATCTGTCGACCATCAGCGTCGCAACCGATCACATTCGCTACCTCGATCGGACGGGCGATGTCGTCCACGACGCCGAGCATCGGTATCTCTTCAGCTCGTGGAACACCGTGTACCGCGAGACCCTGCGCGCGTTCGGATCAGATCGCTATCGGCTCGGCGCCGAACTCGTGGACCTGGTCCAAGATGCTGACGGCGTGACGGGCATCTACACCGACGGCACCGAACACCGAACCGACCTCCTCGTCGCCGCGGATGGGATCGGGTCATTCACGAGAGGCCGCCTGGCCCCCGGGAGCGACCGGTCCTATGCGGGGTACGTGGCGTGGCGAGGGATGGTCCCCGAGGCCGAGCTGCCAACAGATGTGTCCTCGATGCTCGGCGACGCCATCACCTACCACGTGTACGCGAACAGCCACATCCTGGTGTACCCGATCCCGAATGCCGCAGGATCGATCGCCTCCGGCGACCGACTGATCAACTTCGTCTGGTACCGCAACTACCTGGAGGGTGGGGACCTCGACGACCTCTTGACCGACCGGCACGGCGAACGCCGAGACCTCTCGGTCCCGCCTGGCCTCGTCGCCGCCCACCATGAAGAAGAAGCTCGGGCAACGGCTCGGGCGCGGCTTCCGTGGCAGATCGCGACGGTGGTCGATGCGGTGCCAGATCTCTTCATCCAATGCGTCAACGACATCGAGGTCGAGCGAATGGTCTTCGACCGAGTGTGTCTGCTCGGTGATGCCGCGTTTGCTGTTCGGCCCCACGCGGCCGCAGGCACGGCGAAGGCGGCCGACGACGGATGGCGACTGGCCGAAGCGTTGTCGGCGCACCCCGATCTCCCGACCGCCCTCGGTGCGTGGGAACGAACGCAGCTCGAGCTTGGTCATCGCCTGCTCGATCGCACCCGAGTCGTCGGACGTCGATCGCAGGTCTCGAATACATGGGAGCCCGGCGACCCCGACCTCATCTTCGGCTTGTACGGGCCCGGAGAGTGAGATGAATGACTCGAGGATGCGGCGGCAAGTCGCCGGCGAGATGGCCGAGCGGGCTCGTGCGTTGCTCGCCACGCTGTCGGCGGAGCAGCGAGCCGCCACGTCGTTCAGCCTGAGCGACGACGAGCGGCTGTTGTGGTTCTACACGCCGACCGATCATGGGGGTCTTTCGCTCGATCGGATGTCGGCGCACCAGCAGCGAATGGTCTGGCAGCTCGCCGCGTCGGGGCTTTCCGAGGCTGGCTACAACACCGCCTCCACGATCGTCGGACAGGAGAACGTTCTCGATCGGCTCGAGGGCTTCAGCGCGTCATGGGGTCGCGAGCGCGGCCGGGATCCGTTGCTGTACTGGATCGCAGTGTTCGGCGAGCCGTCGGCGGACGGGACCTGGGCATGGCGTTTCGGGGGTCACCATCTGAGCCTGCACTTCGTGATCGTCGACGGAGCCGTCGTGTCGACGACACCGTGTTTCATGGGGGCGGACCCTGCGTCGGCGCCGCTGCTCGGCCCTCACCTCCTGCGGCCACTGGCGGCGGCGGAGGACCTCGGGCGAGAACTCGCTCGGTCGCTACGCGACGATCAAGCGTCGATGTGCATGCTGTCGAGCGCGCCGCCGGCCGATCTCGTGTCGGTGAACCGCACCGGGCTTTCCGAGGGCGACGCGACTCTGCCCCTCCCTCTGTTGTGGCGGGGGCGGTTCGAAGCCGAAGTCGACGATTTGTTGTGGGCGATGCAGAGCGGGCTCGAGGCCTCGCTCGGCGGCGCTCCCGACGAGCTCGATCGGCTGTCGTTCAGTCGGCGACCAAAGGGCATCGCCGTGAGGGATCTCGAGGGTGAGCAGCGGGAGGTGCTCGTCGCCTTGCTACACAGCTACGTCGACCGAATCGACGATCGCCTCGCTGACGAGGCGTGGGAAGCTGTCGACCGCGGCCTCGACGACCTCCACTTTCTTTGGGCTGGAAGCCTGGAACCCGGCGAGCCTCACTACTACCGGGTGCAGGGTGGTGACCTGTTCGTCGAGTACGACAACGCCCAACGGGGTGGCAATCATGTCCACACCGTCTGGCGCGATCTCAGCAGTGACTTCGGTGGGGACGGCCTGGCCGAACACTACGTGCACAGTCACGCACATTGAAGCTCGGTCGGCGCTGGAGCCAGCGACTCGACAAGGAGCCAGGCTGGACGAGTGTCTCAGCTCGCCGGGTCGATGGTGATCGAAGGCCGGGCCGTCGCCGCGCCGCGGAGGTCGATGGACGGAGCACTGGCCCGCTTCGGAGTGGACGGCCGGGGGCCGGGGGAGGGCGCTCGGTTCGGCACGCTGATCTTTGGCCGCTCTGGCGCGGCGGTGGGCGAGTCGGACTTGCCGGCGTAGGTGTCGACGTAGTCTTGGCCCGACAACTCGCCGATCCGAAACATGAGCTTGTCGGTGACGGTGCGCGCCGTTCGAGGATCGTCTGGGTCGCCATGGTCGCTCACGTGGATCGGCTCACCGAAGCGCACCGTGCACGGGAGCCTCGTCTTCATCGTGAACTGGTCTGGCGGTTGGATGGCCAGTGTGCCGATGTGGCCGACCGGGATGATGGGCGCCCCGGTGCGAGCTGCGAGACGGGCGGCGCCGGTTCGGCCCTTGTGGAGGTTGGTACTGCGCGACCTCGTGCCCTCCGGATAGATCATGAACAGATGTCCGCCGTCGAGCACCTTCGCAGCGGTGTCGAGTGCGACCTGAGCGGCATCGCCGCCGCTTCGATCGACCGGGATCATCCCCATCGCCGGGAACAGATGCTTGGTCTTCCAGTCGTCCATGTATTCGCCCTTACCGATGGCCCACACCCGGCGGGGCATTGCGGCGGGAACGAAGACCGAGTCGCAGAACGAGAGATGGTTCGGGGCGATGATGGCAGGGCCGGTGAGAGGGATGTTCTCGACGCCCTCGATGTCCATGTCCCACAGGCGATGGACGAGGCGTCGAATGCCACCGAAGCCGTACTTGGCCACGCGGTCCGCTCCGGGAAGATCAGGTGCATCCTCGAAGCGGAACGGTGGCGTCATCAGCGGAGCTCTCTCCGGATGAGCTTGCCCGTCGGTGCGACCGGCAGCTCGTCGACGAATCGATAGACCGTCGGACACTTGTAGCGACTCAGGTTGGCTCGAGCGTGCGCATCGAGCTCGTCCGCCGTGGCGTCGCCGAGGACGTGAGCGACGACGGTCTCACCCGTTTCGACGTGTTCTTCTCCGACCACGACGGCACCTCGCACGCCTTCGTGTTGAGCGAGGATCATCTCGACCTCGGACGGGTACACGTTGAATCCGGAGACGATGACGACGTCCTTGACCCGGTCGACGATGTACAGGTAGCCGTCGTCGTCGAACACGCCGATGTCGCCGGTCCAGAACCAGCCGTCGTCGGTGAGTACCGCATCGGTCAGTGAGGTGGAGTCGAGGTACCCGGCGAACACGCCGGGGCTGCGGACGACGATCTCGCCGATGTCGCCCGTCTCGACCGGGGTGCCGTCCGGTTCGGCCAGGACGACCTCGCAGCCCTCGATCACCTTGCCGACCGAGCTCGGCTTCACGGCGATGCCGCGACTCCAGGTGACGATGGGGGAGGTCTCGGTGAGTCCGTAACCCTCCGCGACGGTGATGTCGTAGCGGTCCTTGATGGCGGCGAACACTTCGAGGGGAAGCGACGCAGCGCCGGAACTCGCATGGGTCACCGACGAGAGCGAGTCGGCTGGCGCGTCGAGCTCGGCCCACTGGCGCCACATGGGCGGCGCGCCGGAGAGGACGGAGATGCCGTGCTGGCGGATCAGGTCGAGCGACCCGGCCGCATCGAAGCGACGTTGGAGTACGACGGTGCCGCCGACCCTGAGGGTGGCGAGCAACACCATGTTGAGCCCGAAGATGTGCGAGAACGGCAGCACGCCGAGGCTGACGTCATGGGCTTGAAGCCCGTTGGCGCCGCGGCCCTGGATCGCGTCGTGGGCCCACGAGATGTTGCCGTGGCTGAGCATCGCGACCTTGGCGTCGCTGGCGACGCCGCTCGTGAGCATCAAGAAGGCGAGATGGTCGGGGTCGCAATCGACGACGGGTGGCGCATCCGACGTCGGCTCTGCGTGGATGTCGACGAGCGTCATCCCGAGGTCGATGCCGTCATCGACGAGCCATGAGCCTTCTCGGCCGACGACCATCGATGACGCGCCCACCGAGGCGAGTTTGCGTTCGAGTTCGGGTACCGGGCTGGTCGGGCGAACCGGGACGACCTGGGCGCCGAGGCCGAGGCAGGCGAGCGTGGCGACGACGAAGTCGATCTCGTTGCCGGCGATGATGGCCAGTCGGTCGTCGACGCCGAGGCCGGAGGCGGCCAGGTTCGAGCGGGCGCGGTCAACGAGTTGGCGCAGCTCGCCGTAGCCGACCGAGCGTTCCCCCTCGACCAGCGCGACGCTGTCACCCGGCTTGTCGGAGATGATCAGTGCGACGTTCACGTCGAGTCACCATGCCACAGCCCGGCGATCGGTGCAGGGGCAACAGCCATCGCCGATCAGGATTGCCCATGCGGGTCCCGTCAGGCGGTGGGTTCGTTCAGACGGCCAGTTCGTCGACCGTGCCGAGATCCCCGAGGCTCGGCAGTGCTGCGAGCGCGTGCACGATGAGCGCCAAGTAGTCGTCGCGGCCTCCGCTGACCGACCACTGTCGGGTGGCGACGCGGATCGCCGACATGGTTGCGCCGGCGATGATCTCCGGCCGCGGGTCGACCATGGGGTCGACACCGAGCCGGTCGGACATCGCGTCGATGATCTCGCGTTCCCATCCGAACTGGACCATCGCTCGGCTGTAGGCCGACACCGACGGATAGGTCGCGGCGAGTCGAGCCTGGAGCAGCCGGCGATCGCGATGGCGTTCGAAGTTGTCGGCCAAGTCGGCGATGGCATTCGCCACGACCTGCAGCGGCGCTTCGTCGGACGGCCGAGCGGCGAGCGCCGCACGGAGTTCTTCGATCGTCTCGTCCATGTCGCCGTAGAGCATGGACTCCTTGGTGGGGAAGTGGCGGAACAGGGTTCGCTGCGACACGTCGGCCCGCTCGGCGACATCGACCGTGGTGGTCTCGTCGAAGCCTTGGGTGGCGAACAGGTGCGCTGCCGCTTCTGCGAGGTCCGTGCGCGTCTTTGACTTCTTGCGAGATCGTCGGCTCGGTTGTGGGCGCGGGTCGACCGCGATGTCCATGTCGAGCACGACGTTCGGCTGGCTGGTCTTGGCGGGGGCCATGACGGGAACCGTAGCGGCAAACGTCACGAATGTCAGCGATTGACTTATGTCAGTCACTGACATATTCTCGCCACATGAAGAGCTCAGCCGCCATCTTCGATCTCGACCGCACGTTGATCGCCGGTTCGTCGGCGTCGATCGTGACCCGCCACTTGGTCGACAACGGCATTGCCACGGATCGGAAGATCCCCTTCGCCGACACGCTCGGCGAGATCTACGAGCGATTCGGCGAGAACTGGCTGATGATGCAGCCGGCCAAGCTCGCCGGTCGAGCCGCTGCTGGTTGGTCGGTCGCCGACGTCGACGCCGCCTGCGCCGATGCCGCGGTCGAGGTCGTCGAGAACCTCGCCCCCTTCGCTCGGCTGGTGATCGACGATCACATCGAGGCCGGCCGTCTCCTCGTCTTGGCGACCACGTCGCCCGAGCCGTTCGTGAAGCCCATCGCCGATCTGCTCGGATTCGATGCGGTCGTGTCGACCAAGTGGCGCTCGAAGGACGGCGTCTACACCGGTGAACTCGACAGCGAGTTCTTGTGGGGCAAGGAGAAGGCCGCTGCGGTGAGCGCATGGGCGACGGACAACAGCGTCGACATGACCAAGAGCTACGCATACAGCGACAGCTACTTCGACAGCCCGCTGCTCGACTCGGTCGGCAATCCCGTCGCTGTCAACCCCGACGCACAGCTCGCCGCGACTGCACTGGTCAAGGGGTGGCCGGTTCGCCACCTCGACAAGTCCGAAGGCGTCGCCAAGATCGCTGGGCGAGAGATCCAGGATTGGACCCGCCCGCTGATGCGCCCCGAGTTGGTCGCCCCCTATGTCAGCTTCGAGTTCGAGGGCATCGAGAACATCCCGAGCGAGGGTCCTGCCCTGCTGGTGTTCAACCACCGCTCGTACTTCGACCCGACGGTGATGGGCCTGATCGCGGCAAAAGCGGGCCGATCCATCCGTGGTCTCGGCAAGAAGGAAGTCTTCGATGTGCCGATCGTCGGCCGCCTGGCCAAGGCACTCGGCGGCATTCGCGTCGAGCGAGCATCGGGCTCGGACGAACCGCTCGAGAAGGCTGCCGAGGCGCTCGCCGGTGGCGAGGTCGTGATGATGGCGCCGCAGGGAACGATCCCGCGTGGCCCCGCATTCTTCGAGTCCGAGCTCAAAGGTCGATGGGGAGCCGCTCGGCTCGCCGCCATGACCGGCGCTCCCGTGATTCCGATCGGACTGTGGGGCACGGAGCACGTGTGGCCTCGCAACGCTCGAATCCCGAACGTGAGCTTCACCGACCGTCCCACCGTCACCGTCTCAGTGGGGGAACCGGTCAAGATCAAAGGCAAGAGTCCGAACGCCGACACCAAGCGCATCATGAAGGCCATCTCCGCACTGCTTCCCGAGGAGTCCCGAGAAGAGAAGGTCCCGTCGCCCGAAGAGCTGGCCCGCACGTACCCGCCCGGCTATTCCGGTGACCCCGAAGCCGAGGCTGACCGGCGCCCAGGGACCGACACGGCGACGAGCGGGAAGGGTTGATCGCGATGGCGACCAAGCGAGACATCGAACTGGCCGACCGCATGTCCGAGCATGAAGCGCTCATGTGGAACATCGAGAAAGACCCGTGGCTCAACCCGAGCGGCTCCTCGTTGACGATCCTCGACCAGCCGGTCGACATGGAGCGGTTCCGTCGACAGCTTCGCCACGGCGTCGCCAACGTCCCTCGCCTGTATCAGCGAGTCGTGCCGGGGTTCGGGCGCATCTCGACGCCGGCGTGGGTCCCGGACCCGGAGTTCGACTTCGACCACCACGTGCGTGAAATCGACCTCGGTGGCGATGCCACCGACCGTGACCTCCTCGATCTCGCGACGACGCTCGCTTCCGAGCCGCTCGACCGCACCCGCCCGCTCTGGCGTTTCGTCGCCATCAGCGGTGTCGAGGGCGGCAGGGGAGCGCTCTGGTCGATCTTCCATCACGCCATCAGTGATGGCATCGGTCAGATTCGCATGGCCGAGCTCTATCAACAGATCGCTCGCGACGAGGAAGGCCACCCCGAGATCGACCTCGAGGCGATCGTCGCCGACGCGGTCGCAGTCCACGACGCGAAAGAGCAGGGAGGCGACACCGCGACGGGTGTCGTGTCGAACGTCCGCACGAGTGTCGAGCATCTCGCCCGCCGCCAACTCGGTCTCGGCCGTCGAGCGCTCGGCGAGGTCATGCTGTGGCCGGCCGACGCTGACCGAGCCGTCGACAAGGCCACCTCGACCGTGTCGAGCGCACGCCACACGATCGATCAGCTCAGCGGTTCGTCGAACGAGACGCCGGGCGGCTCGCCGTTGTGGAAGGAACGCTCCCGTCACCGACATCTCGAGTGGGTGCAGGTGCCGCTCGACGATCTCAAGGCGGCCGCCAAGGCCGAGGGATGCTCGATCAACGACGCGTTCATGGCGGGCCTGACCAACGGAGCCGCTGCCTACCACGCCGAGCGAAACGCCGATGTCGACGCCTTCAACACGAGCTTCGTCGTGTCGACTCGAACCGACAACAACATGGCCGGCAACAGCTTCACCCCTGTGCTCGTCCAGCTCGATGGCTCGGTGAGCGATCCCGTCGAACGAATGCTCGAGGTGAAGCGAGTGGCCGAAGAACAGCGTGCGGCAGCGAGCAAGGGCGGCGGCATGAACGGTCTCGCCGGCCTCGCCAACCTGTTGCCGACGTCGGTCGTCACCAAGACCGCTCGCGATCGTGCGGGCAAGCTCGACTTCGCCACCTCGAACCTCCGCGGTGCGCCGTTCACCCTCTACTGCGCCGGCGGCAGGGTCGAAGCCACGATTCCGCTCGGGCCGGTCGCCGGAACCGCAGCCAACATCACGGCGCTGTCCTACGACGGCTCGATCGACATCGGCATCCTGGTCGACCCGGTCGCCATCGACGATCCCGCCGGGTTCCGCCGCAACGTGGTCGACGCCTTCGATCAGATCCTCGCCGGAGCCGACGCATGAGCGCTCGCTCGCCGATTGACCGCTCGCCGATCGACACCGCGCTCCGACTCGGGGCGCTCAACCCGATCACGTCGATGTCGCTCGGCATCGGTGCCATCACGTGGGGGCCGACCACCGCGGCGGCGTACGCCGCGGCGAGCATCGCCAACCCGATGCGGCGAGCGATCGTCGACGACTACGGCACCATCACCTACCTCCAACTCGAGCTCCGAAGCAGCCGTGTCGCCGCTGGCTTGGCTCACCGCGGCGTCGACGCTGATCGCCCGGTCGGCATCTTGTGCCGCAATCACCGCGGCTTCGTCGAGTCCAACGTGGCGCTGGCCAAGCTCGGCGCTCGCGTCGTCTACCTGAATCCCGGGCTGCCGGCAGCGCAGCTGCTCACCGTGGTCGAGCGCGAGGGGATCGGCGCGGTCGTGGCCGACACCGACCTGCTCGACCAGCTGAGCGGTGTCGACTCGTCGGTGATCGTCGTTTCCTGTGCGCCGGAACTCGACTCGTCGTG
>CALLIQ010000208.1 GCA_938008925.1 uncultured Acidimicrobiales bacterium | reverse complement strand
AGTTGATCGAGTGCGTCTTGGGAACCGCTGTCGCACGCATCGCACCCGCAGTCCGGGATGGACTGGACCACCATCGTCGGATCGCCGACCCCGATCGTCACTCCGGCATCGTCAACCCCCTCGATGGCTCCGCGGGCGATGACGAGCGGCACCGCTCCGATCGCGTGGGGAGCCGCTCGGTCGATCCGGGTGTGCGTCGCCCGCGACTCCTCTGTCCATCGCACGTCGACGATGCGGTCCACCGTCGCCACGCTTGCGTCCACCAGCGCGTCGAGCCAGGCATCTGCCCGGGCGCCGACGATTCGCCACTTGGCCGGATTCGTAACTCGCGAGTACTCCTCGTCGGCTGGCATCCGGTCGGGATGCGGGTCGTCCCACGGCTCGAATCCCGCGCCGGTCTCGACGAACGACGCGTCGACAAGCGAGAGGAGTTCGGCCAGCGACATCACTCGCCGATGATCGCGCGCCGCTTGCTCAGACGTCGCGGAGTTGTCGCCACCGCGACGTCGCGCTCGTGAGGACGGTGCCGTCGTCGCCGACGATCGCTCCCTCGACCCGCAGGTCGCGCCCGTCCACCTCGACGAGACGGGACCGGGCCACGACCTCGTCGGCGAGCATCACGGGTCGCCGGTAGCTCAGGTTCATCTCGGCGGTCACACACGGCGCCGAGCTGGCGCCGGCATCGAGACCGAGCTGGGCGGCGACGCCCATCACCTCGTCGAGCAGTGTCGCCTGGATGCCGCCGTGCACGATCGTGTCGACACCACAGTGGTGCGGTGCGGTCTGATGGCGGGCCTCGACGGTGCCGTCGGGGTACTGCGCGAAGTTCATCCGCAAGCCGTGTTCGTTGGCCTGGCCGCAACCGAAGCAGCGTCCGACGCCCGCTCGATCGAGCGTGACCGGTTCAGGTGTGCCGTCCGCATGCATTGCTGTCTCCCCAGGTTCAGTGGTCGATGTCGGCCGCGACGGAGTGTGCCAGCGTCCGCAGCCTGCGTCGATACGTCTCCACGGATGGCTGGTCGCTCTTGAAGCCCTTCGGGGCGAGCTTCAGCATGTCGATCCACTCGTTGCGCTGGGTGGCCGGATCGCCGGAGTTCGCCGCCGCCTCGATTCGCTCCAGGTGATCGGCGAGTCCGAGCCACAACCGTGCGCCGATCTGGGGAAACCGGTCGACGGCCAGTTCGGCCGCGGTGGCCAGGAGCTCCTCGGAGTGCGGTGAGGCGGCCATCCGTTCCCAGAGGTCGCCGTCGAAACGCTGGAGCATGCCGTCGAGTCGCTCGCCGGTCGATTGGTCGATTGCGAGTTCGGCCAACGCCCGATCGACCGCAGCGTCGATCATGGCGGTGAACGCCGAGACGAAGATGTCGGACTTGTTCTTGAAGTGTTGATAGAGCGCAGGACGAGACATCCCTGCGGCATCGGCGATGTTGGCCATCGACGTCCCCGAGAACCCGCGGGCGGAGAACTCCTCGACCGCGGCGTCGAGAATCAGCGACCGTTTGCCGTCGTCGGCCGTCTCCTCGGTTGCATCGACGTCTGTCGCCTGCTGGGACATCAGAGGAGCTTGACACATTTACGCGATTCTGTCAGCGTGCCGGTCTGACACATTTCCAAGAAAGTGTCAGACGCGCATTCGCCCTTCTCGAACCAGGAGCCCCCATGACCCGCCTCGGCTACCAGATCCCGAACTACACCCTTCCCGGCATCGAGTCGGCAGACACCTTCGCCAACATCGTGACCCAGGCCAAAGCCGCAGAAGCCGCTGGGTTCGACCGGGTGATGGTGATGGACCACTTCTACCAACTGCCCGGCATCGGAGCGCCGCACGAGCCGATGTTCGAGTGCTACACGATGCTCGCCGCCCTGGCCCAGCACACCGAGACCGTTCGCCTGTCGGCGCTCGTCACCGGCAACACCTATCGCCATCCGACGTTGCTGGCCAAGACGATGACGGCGCTCGACCACGTGTCCGGCGGTCGAGCCACCCTCGGCATCGGGGCCGGCTGGTTCGAGCTCGAGCACGACGCGCTCGGCTATGAGTTCGGCACCTTCACCGATCGATTCGAGAAGCTGGAGGAGGCGCTGCAGATCATCCTTCCGATGCTCCGAGGCGAGACGGTCAGCCTCGACGGCAAGCACTACCAGGTGAGCGAGGCCGTGAATTCGCCGGCTCCGATCTCGAAGGTGCCGATCATGATCGGCGGAAGCGGCGAGAAGAAGACGCTGCGCATGGTCGCCCAGTACGCCGACGAGTCGAATCTGTCGAGCGGCACGATCGACGAGATCCCTCGCAAGCTCGACGCACTCGCCGCCCACTGCGAGCGACTCGGGCGTGACCGTTCCGAGATCGTTGTCACCAAGCTGCAGATGGCCCTGGTCGCTCCCACCATGGAAGAGGCCGAGGCCGACCTGAAGGCCATGGCCGAGGTCAAGGGATGGAACGACGAAGCCATGGACTTCGCCAAGATGATCCTCATCTACGGCGACCCCGACACGGTCGGCGAGAAGCTCAAGGCGTGCATGGACATGGGAGTCGACGGTCTCACGATCAACCTGCCGGTCAACGGGCACAACCCGGATCGCATCGGGTTGCTCGGCGAGATCGGCCTCGCCGCCACGGCTTGAAGCGGCACGGCCTCATCGCTCGCTGAAGTCGCCATGCGCCGGGCGGCTCGCCCCTAGAGGGCTCGCGAGATCACGGGGCGATCCCCGGTCGGACGGAGCGGACACGACGGCATCGTCGATCCGACACGAAGCCGACCGGGAGCTCCCAATGAAGATCGCAAGAAGCCGACGACTCGCAGCAGCGATTGCGATGGTCTGCGGGACCACCGTCCTCGCCGCTCCCAGCGGCGCTGAGGCACAGCTGCTCGAGCCAGGGGTCGAACGAGTCGTCGTGCTCGGCGATTCGTTCTCGGCTGGCATCGGGGCGATCAGCGACGACGTGAGCACCGACGACGTCACGTGTGCCCACGTCTCGACTCGATGGGCCCCCGGGCTGCGTATCGCTGCGGCTTACCGAGTGCCGTCGTTCATGTTCGCCTGCGGTGGAGCCGATCTCGACATCGTGGCGGACCAGTGGAAAGACGCAATGGATGTGATCCCCGGTGACGGCACCGGGACGCTCATCGTCATGACGGCCGGCGGCAACAGTGTCGAAAGCGTCGATGAAGCGGACTGGCCGGAGCTCATTGTTCGTTGTTCGATCTGGCCGAACTGCGAAGACGAGCCGGACAACAAGGTCGACAATTGGAGCGCCATTCACAACGGCATGCGAGATCTCATCGCCTCCATCGTCGAGGAGCGACCGGGAGCCATCGTTCGAGTCATGGGCTACCCGCAGCTGTTTCAGCCGACGGCCGATTGCGAGGGTGCGTTCGGCTTCGATGCGGAGGAGGCGGCCTTCGCCGACGAGAACAGCATCTTGCTCAACCGGATGATCGAACGAGCGGTCGAGCGAGAGGGAACCGACAACGTCGAGTACCTCGATCCGGCTCCGTACTTCGAGGGTCATGGCGCCTGCGAGGGCAGGGCCAATAGTCGGTACATCAACGGGCTCGTCGACACGCCGTCATCACGGTTCTTCGAGGCAGCGGGCAACTCGTACCACCCGACGTGGCAGGGGTACAGCGCCTACTACGACCTCCTCGAGGACTCGCTCGCATTCTCCGACATCGGGTGGCTGAAGGTGCCAGCGGGCTTCGGTCGCTGAGCTCGACAGCGAGCGCAGAGCAGCCCATCCGCCGGGCGTGGACCATGCGCTGCGGAGCGTGTACGAGTAGCTTCCCGCTCCGTGGAGGAGCTTCCGATCGGGGTCGTCGGTGGAGGGATCGTCGGTCTCGCTATCGCTCGTGAACTGACCCGACGCTTCGCCGATCGAGAGGTCGTCGTGTTCGAGAAGGAAGCCGAGCTCGCCGCTCATCAGACCGGCCACAACTCAGGGGTCGTCCACGCCGGGATCTACTACAAGCCCGGCAGCCTGAAGGCCGAGCTGTGCAGGCGAGGGGTCGCGCTGTTGCGCGAGTTCTGCGAGGAACACGACCTCGACTACCTCGAATGCGGGAAGCTCGTCGTCGCCCTCGACGAGTCCGAACTCGGTCGACTCGACGCACTCGAGCGCTCGGCCACCGAGAACGGCGTGCCTCGACTGCGCCGGGTCGATGGGGCGGAGATCCGAGAGATCGAGCCACACGCAGCCGGTCTCGCTGCACTGCACTCGCCATCGACCGCGATCGCCGACTACGCCGCAGTCGCCCGTGCCTACGCGCACGACGTGCAAGCGGCCGGCGGAACGATTCACCTGTCGTCTCCGGTGAGGGAGATCGACCGCACGGGTGGTGCGAGCGGTGGGAGTGGCGGGATCACGGTCACGACGCCGACGCAGTCCGTCCGAGTCTCGAAGCTCGTCATCTGTGCCGGGCTGCAAGCCGACCGTGTCGCCCGAAACGGCGCTCCGGCAGCGGAGGCACGGATCGTGCCGTTCCGCGGTGAGTACATGGACATCTCGCCCGCGAAGCGAGATCTGATTCGGGGCCTCATCTATCCCGTCCCCGACCCCCGCTATCCGTTCCTGGGCGTCCACTTCACGAGGCGGGTCGACGGGGTGGTCGACATCGGACCGAACGCAGTGCTCGCGCTCGATCGAGAGGGTTACGGGCGCTTTGGTTTCCGAGGCCGGGACGTTGCCGACATGGCGTCGTGGCCGGGGTTCTGGCGCATGGCATCGCAGCACTGGCGCACGGGAGTGAACGAGGTCT
>CALLIQ010000207.1 GCA_938008925.1 uncultured Acidimicrobiales bacterium | reverse complement strand
CCGACGAGCGGCACGCTGCCCGACAGCTCGGCGAACCACAGGAATGCGAGACAGTCGAGCCCGGTCACTCCCCCGGTGTCCGTGTCACCGGGCCGCCCGCCACCGCCCTCCGTGAAGAACACGATCGGCAGGCGCAACTGTTCGGCGAGCTCGAACAGTCGGTCCTTCTTGCGGTGGTTCTGCAAGCCCTGGGTGCCGGCGAGCACCATGTAGTCATAGGAGACGACGACCGCCTGCACGTCGTGGTCGGAGGCCCGCACCCCCTCGGGGAAGAGCTCGCCGTTGACGGTGCCGATCCCGCCGACCAGGCCGTCGCCCGGCGTCCGTTCGATCAGATCCTCGATGGAGCGGCGCTTGCGTTGGGCTGCCACCGCGAGCGCTCCCCACTCGACGAAGGAGTCGCCGTCGACGAGGTCGGCCAGGTTCTCTCTGGCGGTTCGCTTGCCTTTGGCGTGGCGCTTCGCCACCGCCTCGGGCCGGTTCTCGTCGAGCCCGTAGCCGTGGCGCTGGTTGACCTCGGCGAGATCGGGGCGGATCACGTCGAGATCGACATCGTCGACCACCTCCGCTCCCCCGCCGGCCACCTCGCCACGCTCGATCGACACCAGTGCAGCGGCCTCGAACACCGCATCGCCAGGAGCCACGTGCACGGCCGAGACCACACCGCTCTCGACGGCTTCGATGACGTGCTCCATCTTCATGGCTTCCATCACGAGCAGCGGCGCACCGGCCACCACCTCGGTGCCGGGTTCGGCATCGATCGACACGATCGTTCCCTGCATCGGGGCAGCAACGACGGCGGTCGCTTCGTCTTCGACGGGACCGCCGGCAACCCCGCCGGCGGGTTCGGTCGCTTGCTTGCCGAGCGCGAGAACGGCGAGTGGATCGTTGGTGTCGAGCTTCGTGCCGGCTCGCCCGTCGGCCGGGGACTGGCCAGTTCCCGCATCGGGTTCACCGGCGCGAGCCGCCGCAGCCTCGACCAACTCGGCACCGACCTCGGCGACGAAGCGGGTCGAGATCGCCTGCTCGGCGAACTCCGGCCGGGCGAGCACCGCGGCGAGATAGTCGGCATTGGTCGCCGTTCCCTCGATCGTCAGCTCGTCGAGCGCCTGCACACCCTTGGCGACCGCTGCCGCGAACCCGCCGGACCGGGCGTGGACGATCACCTTGGCCAGGAGCGAGTCGAAGGCGGGCGAGGTCGTGTAGCCGGCGTAGCCGTGGGTCTCGACTCGAACACCGAGCCCGTTCGGGAGGTCGAAACGCGTGAGCGTTCCCCCCGTCGGCTTCGAGATGCCCGCTTCGTCGATCGTCTCGGTGTTGATCCGCAGCTGGATCGCGTGGCCGGCGGGCGCTGGAACTTCGGTGACGCCGAGATCGGCCAGCGAGGTTCCGGCCGCGACGGCGATCTGGAGTTGGACGAGATCGAGGCCGGTGACCTCCTCGGTGACGGTGTGCTCCACCTGCAGCCGGGCGTTCGCCTCGATGAAGAAGGCGGCGCCGGTCGACCGGTCGAGCAGGAACTCGAAGGTGCCGAGCCCCACGTAGCCGACGGCCTCGGCCAGCGTCACAGCGGCGGCGGTGACCTCGGCTCGGACCGCATCGTCGAGAGGCGCCGGCGCGATCTCGATGATCTTCTGATTCTGGCGCTGGACCGTGCAGTCTCGATCGCCGAGCGCGAGCACCGTGCCGGCCGCATCGCCGATCACCTGCACCTCGATGTGGCGAGCGTCGGCGACGAGCGCCTCGCCATACATTGCGCCGTCACCGAAGGCCGCCGTCGCCTCCGACGATGCCCGCTCGAACGCAGCGGCGACGTCGTCGCCGGGCCCGACCGGTCGCATGCCGCGGCCACCACCGCCGGCGACGGCCTTCAGCATCGTCGGCCCGTTGGCCTCGACCCATGCTTCGGCTGCGGCCGCGTCGTCGAACGGCTCCGAGCCCGCCAGAACGGCGACATCGTGCTCGGTGGCCAGCCGTCTCGCTTCGTCCTTGTTGCCGAACCGGTCGAGCGCCTCGGGCGATGGCCCGATGAAGGCGATGCCAGCCTCGGCACACGCTCGGGCCAGGGCGGCGTTCTCGCTCAAGAACCCGTAGCCGGGATGCAGGGCATCGCAGTCGGCACCGGTCGCCGCCGCCACGATGGCGTCGACGTCGAGATAGGCGGCGGCACCACCGACTCCGAGCGCGATCGCGTCATCGGCGAGCTGCACGTGCCGCGCGGTCGCATCGTCGCTCGAGAACACGGCGACCGATTCGATCCCGAGCCCAGACGCGGCTCGGACGAGACGGCAGGCGATTTCGCCTCGGTTGGCAATGAGCAGTCGGCGGAACATCCGCCGATTCTGGCGCAGTGCCGGGTTCAGGTCAGATTGACGCGGTCGACCGTTCCATACGGCGCGGTTCCTGGATGCGGAACAGCAGCAGGTAGTAGGTGCCGAAGGCAACGACCAAGGCGAAGCGGAACAGGAACCAGCCGGGTTGCCCGTCGCGGATGGCGAGCGTCGCCCACCACGAACCAAGCGCCATCACGGCAACCATCGCCATCAATGTGAAGAACCGAATCATCGCACGCCTCCCACTCGCTCGCTCCGCATCGCATTGCGCCTCACCGACGGTACGTGACCGCCGAGCACCCAGAGAGAGGCGATCTACCCGCAACCGCACCACTACGGTGATCCGATGCTCTTCGTGCTCCACGCCATCGACAAGCCGGATTCCCTCGACCTGCGCAAGGCCACTCGCGACGAACACCTCGCGTTCATGGCCGACTACGACACGCCGGTCGGCGGACCTCTGCTCGACGCCGACGGCAACATGTGTGGCTCGATGATCGTGCTCGACGTGCCAGACCGAGCCGCGGCCGAAGCGTTCGTGGCCGGCGACCCCTACGGCAAGGCCGGACTCTTCGAGTCGGTCAGCCTGAACGAATTCATGAAGGTGGCCTGGCCGCAATAGCCTTCGTCCATGATCGATTTCGCCACGACGCTGCACTGGTCCGACACCGACGTCGAGGTGCACAAGGTCGTCGTCGGGCCCTATGACAACAACGTGTTCGTGATCCGATGCCGTCACAGCGGTGAGGCCGCCATGCTCGACGCCGCCAACGAGCACGAACTGCTGCTCGAGTTGTGCCAAGGCCTCGGCGTTCGCACGGTGCTCGAGACCCATGGCCACTGGGACCACATCCAAGCGGTGCCCGAAGTGCGCAACGCCGGCATCGAGGTCGGGATCACGGCGGCCGACGCCGAGATGTTGCCCAGCTACGACTACATCCTCGAAGACGACAAGATGATCGAGATCGGCGACCTGCGCCTCCACACGATCACCACCCCAGGACACACGCCCGGTTCGATCTGCTTCAAGCTCGTCGACAAGCCACTCCTCTTCACCGGCGACACGCTGTTTCCCGGTGGCCCAGGCGCCACCAAGTGGGACTACTCCAGCTTCGACACGATCATCGACTCGATCGACCGTCGACTCTTCACCTACTCGCCAGACACGATCGTGTTGCCGGGCCACGGTGACGACACGACGATCGGCACCGAGCGCCCGCACCTCGATCAGTGGGTCGACCGCGGTTGGTGACCAACGCCCCGGACTCGTCACGCCCGGACTCCACACCGCCAGACTCCTCGCCGGCTGGCCCCGACCCGACACTCGATCGCCCCGACCAAGGAACCGCGCTCGACGCGCTGCGCGTCACCGAGTTCCGGCGGGTCTTTCTCGCATCGTTCGCGTCGAGCATCGGGCGATGGATGCAGAACGTCGCGCTCGGCGTCTTCGCGTTCAAGCTCACCGGCTCGGCCGCGTTCACCACGTTCACGATCTTTGCCCAGCTGTTCCCTCTGCTGGCGCTGAGCCTCCTCGGCGGTTCGCTCGCCGACACGATGGACCGACGCAAATTGTTGGTCACCACCCAGGCCTGGCAGGCCGTGATGGCACTGATCCTGGCCTGGCAGGTCCTCGACGACGAGATCTCCCGAGGCCTGCTGCTCGTCATCGTCTTCCTCACCGGCATCGGCCAAGCGTTGTTCGCCCCGGCGTTCACCGCCGTGCTGCCAAGCCTTGTCGGACGAGAGAACCTCTCCGCCGCGATCTCTCTCAACTCCGCCCAAGTCAACCTGTCGAGAATGATCGGGCCGACCATCGGCAGCGTGCTCGTCGTGTCGTTCGGGTTCTCCGAGGTCTTCGCAATCAATGCGCTGACCTACGTCCTCATCATCATCACGATGATGACCGTGCCGCTCCCGGCGCTCACGAAGAAACAGGGCACGGCATCGGAACGCATCCTCGGTGGTCTCCGACTCGCCCGCAGAGTGCCGCAACTGCGTCAGCCGCTCCTGGCGATGGTCACCTTCTCGTTGCTGTGCCTCCCCTTCATCGGACTCATGCCCGTGATCGCCGAGCGCAACTGGGGCATCGACTCCAAG
>CALLIQ010000206.1 GCA_938008925.1 uncultured Acidimicrobiales bacterium | reverse complement strand
AGGGCGGCGATCCTGAGTCGGTGCGCGAACGGCATGGGTGGGTTTTCGGCGCGAACGGCCGGGCGGTGTAGCCCGTCCCGTTGGGCCGTTCGGCTCGATTTGGATCTACCCTCCTGTGCCATGGTCATTGCCCTGTTGATCGTCACCGCGGTCCTGGTCGTGGTGATCGGGCTGCTCTTCGTCGGTTCGGCGGTCGGCAAGACCAACGCCATGCCGGCTCAGACGGTCGTCGACGTGCACGATGCCATCAACTTCTGCGCCGAAGCCGTGCCGATCAGCGTGTCCTCGGTGCTCAGCTACGACGACGTCCGCCGTCTGCTTCGGCTGCACCTCGAGTGGCTCCAGGCCTATCACTGGGCTCCGGAGGGTGATTCGGACGGACCGATCATCTTCGAGGAGTTCGACGCCATCGACTACGTGATGGAACGAGCCGACGTGACCGGCCTGTTCGTCGCTCGGGGTCACGCCGAGGCCGTGATCGAGGCCCATTCGGCCTACCTGCAGGTCATGGGCGCCATCCACATCGAGGACCCCGTCGACGTCGAGAACGACCTCGCCGAGTTGCCCCTGCTCGATGCGCCGCTCCTCGAGGCCGGCCCCGTCGACGACGAACTCGAGGCATGAGACCGAAACTGAGCCTTCACAAATGATTGGGCCTCGGGGCCTCGTCGTGTGTAACACTGCGAGGACCAAGAGGAAGGAGGTGGTCCAACTGATTGACAAACGATCTGGGACCTTGGAGGTGGCTGGCCGCTAAGCGGACAGCTGGACTGCTGGCGAAAACCAGCCAGTCACCCCTGGAGCGCCGTGCGGGTCTCGTCCCAACCGGCTGACAATGCTTGCCGACGTCGGTCCGCCGACCACCGGCTCGTCACCGTCACAAACGGCTCTTCGGGTCCCCAGCAATTTTCAACCGGGCAGGTGGGAGTCGACCTTCGGCTCCCACCTGTTCGCGTTCTCGCGGGTACGATCCACGGCGATGGAACGCCCCGGTCAATTCGCTCACTTCCGCTACGTCGGCGACAAGCGCACGCAGGTCGTCTACGACGTCGACTCGCTCACCGACGATGGCGCCCCGATCATTGCCGAGCTCCTCGAGTCCAAGCGCTTCCAGAGCTTCGGCCCCGACACGCTCAACGAGGCACGCAACCGCTGCTACTCGCTCTACACCGGCCCCGCCGCAGGCGCTGGCACGGGTGTCGAAGCCGATTCCGACGAGGGATAGAGGCCCTGGCCGAATCCTGTTGGATCGACGGTGCCGAGGGGCGGCTGCACGCCGACCTCGCGGTCCCGACGACGAAGGGCAAGACGGCGGGTGTTCTGCTGCTTCACGGCTTTCCATCCGGCCTCGTCGTCGCGTCCCACATCGGCGCTGATCTGCCCCAACTCGCCGATCGCATGGCCGAGGAGATGGGTTGGACCGCGCTCACGCTCCGATTCCGGGGCTGTGGCCAATCCGACGGCAACTTCAGTCTCCGCGGCTGGGTCGACGACGCTCGCAGTGCCCTCGACCATCTCGCCACCCTCGATGCCTGCGACCAGATCTGGGTGGTGGGCTTCGGTACCGGGGGAGCGGTCGGGTTGACCGCAGCGGTGGAGCGCATCGAGTCGGGTGAAGGCGAGGGCGCTCGAGTCGCCGGCGCAGCGCTCATCGGCACGCCGGCCGATTTCGACGACTGGGCGCAAGAACCCGATCGCCTGTTGGCTCACGCCCGTCAGGCCGGAGCGGTGACCGACGTCGACTTTCCGCCCGATCCGGGTCTCTGGCAGACCGAACTCGCGGCGGTCCGAGCCTCCGCTGCTGCCGAGCGTTTCGGCGACCTCGACGCCATCGGTGAGCGGGCGATGCTCGTCCTTCACGGCTTCGACGACGAGGCGGTTCCTCAGCTCGATGCGCGGATGGTCGCCGATGCGCATGGGTTGGCCGATCTACGATTGATCAATGGCGCTGGACACCAGCTCCGGCACGACCCCCGGAGCATGGCCATCCTTCTCGGATGGCTCGAACGACGACGCAACAGCTGATCGGCGACGCCGTCGCTGGCCGGCGTTGGCCGCCGGGTTCGCCCTCGCCCTCGCTGGTTGCGTGAGCGGCACCGAGGTCACGCTCGAAGGTGAGACGCAGACCGAGGGCATCGTCTCCGTCGCCGGGATGGCGATGACCATCCCCGAGCCCGTCACCACGACGACCGCCGCTCCGACGACGACCACGACGGTCGCGACCACCACGACGATCGCGACGACCACCACCACCGAGCCACCGCCACCATCGGACTCACTGGTGCTCACCGAGATCGCAAGGCTCACCGGCGAGCTGTCGTCGAAGTCGGTGGTGTCCTCCGGTGCTGGGCTCTTCTTCGCCCAGAACATGATGTACCAGCACACCATCACGGTGTTCGACGAGAACGAGCAGCTGGTCGCAACGATCCCCGACTCGATCGATCTCTCGGCCTTCGGCGTCGACGTCGAACCCGGCGACTATCGGGGGGCGCCGGTCGAAGCGGCCTTCACCTCCGATGGCCGCTACGGCTTCGTGTCCAACTACCGCATGTACGGGCCCGGCTTCTTCTCGACCGCAAGCGACGGCTGCAACAAGGGCGCGGGCCAGAACAGCTACGTCTATCGCATCGACACCGAACGGCTCGCTGAACCCCTCGGCGAAGACGAGACACCGATCGACGCCGTCTATGAGGTCGGCTCGGTCCCGAAGTATCTCGACGTGACGCCGGACGATCGGTTGTTGCTCGTGACCAACTGGTGCACGTTCGATCTGTCGGTCATCGATCTCGAGACCGGGGCCACGCTCACCTCCATCGAACTCGGACGCCACCCGCGGGGCATCGCCATCTCGTCGGACTCGGCCACGGCGTATGTGACCATCATGGGTGGGAGCGACATCGCCGTGATCGACCTCGACACCTTCGACGTGTCGTGGCTCGAGAACGTCGGCCCGTCACCTCGCCACGTCGTGTTGAGTCCCGACGACGCGACGCTCTACGCCACGCTCAACGGGGCCGGCACCGTCGTGAAGATCGACGTCGCGACCGGCGACGTGATCGATTCGGTCCGAACCGGCCAGGCGCCGCGGAGCATGGACATCTCGACCGACGGTCGTTCGCTCTACGTCGTCAACTACGAGTCGGACACGATGAGCAAGGTGGCGACCGAGAGCTTCGACGTCGTGCAAGAAGTCCGAACCGCTCACCATCCGATCGGGATCACCTACGACCAGGCGACCGATGAGGTGTGGGTGTCGGCGTATTCAGGCGTCATTCACGTGTTCGCCCAGGTCGAGCCCGAGGCGGACACGGCTGACTAGGCCTCGGGTCGCTCGGCCTCGAGGTCGGCGACGTAGGACGCGTCGAGTCCCTCCCGCCAGATCGGCGCCTCGGCTGGATCGCTTTCGGTGTGGGCGATGATCAGATCGACGCCGTCGGGCACGTCGTCGTAGCCCGACCACGACGAGGGATCCCACAAGCTCGAACGTCGAAACGCCTTCGCACAGTGGATGAAGGTGCTCTCGAGCGTGATGACGACAGCCACCTTCGGTCGACGAACGACGTCGTCCCACCGAGCGAGGATCTCCGGGTCGGTCGTGATGGCGGCGGCGCCGTCGACTCTGAGCGTCTCATCACGGCCCGGCGTCAACACCAGCAGGCCGGCGTAACCGTTGTCGACGATGTTGGTCAGCGAGTCGATGAGGTTATTGCCCCCGAGATCGGGGAACGCCAGGCGGTGCTCGTCGAGCACGATGATCTGCCCCGCCGGCCCGCCGCGGGGCGAGACGTCGCAGCGTCCATCAGCGTCGGCGGTCGCCAACAAGAAGAACGGTGAGCGAGCGAGCACCTCGGCCGTCACCTCGTCGATGACGGGTGCCTTCTTGGCCTTCACTCGCTCCGACGGCTCTCGATAGAGCGCTCGGAGTTCGTCCTGGGTGCTGATCAGATGAGAGTCCACGACCGACAGTGTGTCACCGGCCTGTGACAGTCACCTCGTCTTTGGCGCTCGTTCGCTGGGCTGCCCTCGTCGAGCCGCCCTCGTTACGCAGCCCTCGTTCGGCAGCCCTCGCTAGGCAGCGGAGACTTCGTCGGTTCCGAGCGCGAAGTCGGCGTACTCGTCGTCGGTCGACTCCATGTGCTCGAACTCGATCACGCCGATCTCTTCGAACTTGGTCCGCAGCCAGCCCTCACCAGCGTCGATGAGGCCGAGCTTGCGGCAGTTCGGCACGATCTTGGAGAACAGCAGACGCTGGAACTCCTTGGACTCCGGCGGTGCGTTGAGCTGGGCGTCGATGAGGGGCTTGACGTCGTCGATGCCCATCCGGTGCCAGACCTCTTGGCGCAGGAAGCGATCGCGCATGCGAAGCGCTGCTTCGAAGGCAAACTCCTGGCGCTCCTGGATCTCGGCCAGCGACAGGTTCTCGTAGTACTCCTGCAGGCTGAGCACGCCGAAGGCGACGTGGCGAGCCTCGTCGCTCATGACGTAGCGAAGCAGCTTCTTGAGCAGCGGCTCGTCGGTCATCTGATGGAGGAAGCCGAAGGCGGCCAGCGCCAGGCCCTCGATCATGATCTGCATGCCCAGGTAGGTCATGTCCCAGCGGCTGTCGTCGATCACGTCGTCGAGCAGATGCTGGAGGTGCACGTTGATCGGATAGTGGTCCTGCAGCTTGGTGTCGAGGTACTTGGCGAAGACCTCGACGTGGC
>CALLIQ010000205.1 GCA_938008925.1 uncultured Acidimicrobiales bacterium | reverse complement strand
CGCCACCATGCGCGTCGGCGTCGGCCTTTCGCTGCTTCTCATCGGCATGGCGGACCGCATCGGCCGCAAACCGCTGATGATCGCATTCGCTGGCTCGTCGATCGTGTTCACGGCGCTCGGCGCGCTGTCGCCCAGTCTCGGTTGGTTGACGGCCGCTCAGGCGGTCGCCCGCGGCCTCGACACCGGTCTGCTGACATTGGTCGGGCTCGCCGTCGTCGAGGAAGTCCCGGCGAAGATTCGGGCCACCGTGCTCGGCGTCATGACGATGTGCACCGGTCTCGGCTCGGGCATGGTCGTGTGGGCTCTCCCGCTGGCCGACCTCGGACCGAGCGCCTGGCGTTGGATCTATGTCATCCCGCTCGTCTTCCTGCCCGTGTTGTGGTGGTGCTGGCGGGTCATGCCCGAGACGCGCCGCTTCGTCGTCGCCGACGAGGTGAAGGCACCGGAGCGAATCAACCGTAAGCGCTTCGCCCTGATCGCGGTGGCCGCGTTCGCCTCGACGCTCTACCTCTCCCCCGCCAGCCAGTTCCAGAACGACTTCTTGCAGGACGAGCAGGGCTACTCGGCCACCCAGATCTCGCTGTTCCGCCTCCTGATCAGCACGCCGGTCGGCATCCCGATTCTCGCCGCCGGCTACTTCGCCGACCGCCGCGGACGCAAGCCCATCGGCGGCTTCGGTGTCGCGCTCGGCGCGCTCGCGTCGCTCGCCGCCTACTTCAGCACCGGGGCGCTCCTTTGGATCTTCTCCGCCGCCAGTATCTGGCTCTTGGCCGCCGCCTTCACCGTGTTGCGGAGCTACTCGACCGAGCTCTTCCCGACGCGATCCAGGGCCCGGGTCGGCGGCTGGATGGACGTCATCGGCGTATCGGGCAGCGTGGTCGGACTCGTCGTCGTCGGCCGCCTCGCGACCGAGTTCGGGTCGTTCGGACCAGCGCTGTCGGTGATGATCTTCGGGCCGCTGCTGACAGCGTTCCTGGTGTTGTTCTTCTACCCCGAGACGGCGTCGAAAGAGCTCGAAGAGTTCAACGAGTCGGACCCCACAATGGCCGATGCCCGAGCCCAGACGGGCGCGACACACGACCCGTAGTTCTCAGAGCGAGGCGAGCCAGGACCGCACACCGTCGATGACGGTGTCGTCGTGCTTCTCCACCGGATCGTGTCCGGTGCGATCGAGCCAGAGCTGTTCGACGGCGCCCGGAATCGCAGGCAGGTGCTCTGCGAACTCCGGCTCCTTTCCGAAGGGATCGCTGTGACCCTGGACCAGGAGGATCGGGAGGTCGAGGTCGGGGAAATGCTCGGTCCGGAGTTTCTCCGGCTTGCCCGGCGGGTGGAGCGGATAGCTGAGCAGCAACAGACCGGCGGCCGCCATCCCCTCGGCCACGGCCATCGAGCAGGCTCGGCCCCCCATCGACCGACCGCCGAACACCAGCGACCCAGGATCGACGCCCCACTCATCGCCCAGACGTTCGGCGTGGGCGCGGATCGATTCGATCAGCTTCGGCATGCGGTCGGGCGGTCGTCGTCCCGGACCCTTGTCTCGATACGGGAAGTTGCACCGTGCGACCGGCAGGTCGAGCGCTTCCTCGAGCTTCAGGAACAAACGGTGGTCTCGATCGCCACCGGCGCCGTGGAACAACACGACCCCTGAGGGGGTGCCACTCATGATGCGAGCAGGATGTCGCGAGCCTCGGTGAGCTCGGCGATTCGCGCCGCCGCATCATCGCCGCCGCCACCGTGGTCCGGGTGGGCGTCGCGAAGCAGCGTACGGAACCGTCGCTGCACGCTGCGCTTGGATGCCGAGTCGGCGTCGGCCTCGAGTCCGAGGATGTCGAGCGCCCAGGCGACCGGATCGTTCCATGCCATGAGTTCGGCCATCGACGCCTTGCGACCGCCCATCACCTGGGTGATGAACCGAGCATCGACATCGCCGACCCAGAGCAGCGCGTTTCGAATGGCGTTGAAGATGAGCGCCCGCTCTTCGCCTTGGAGTTCCGCGGTTGCGTAGACGGCCCCGAGGGCCTGTTGCACGGGCCGGCCCAGCTCATCCTCGAACTCGAAGGAGAGCTCATCACCGTTGGCGACGAGTCGGTGCGTGCTCTTGATGAGGCCGACCTGGTCGTCCTGGAAGCGATGGCGAACCCGCGGTTGGGGCGTGCGCCGACCCGCATCCAGATCTTCGATGAGGTGGAAGAGGTCTTCGCGCAGATCGGGATCGATCCGCTCGGCGGTCTGCGCCACGATCGCAGCCAACAACAGCCCGCCACCGCCCGGGGACGGGTCGACGGGCAGGGTCCTGCCACCGAGGGCGATGCGCCGGGTCGGTGCGATGGGGCGTGAGTGGAAGATCTCCAGCTCGGCAACGATCACGGCCACTCACGGTACCGCTGATCGAGTCCCGAGGTTGAGTCGGCCAGGCGCAACTTTTCTGACGCCGAACACCGCCGGACGGGTGTGCGCTGGTGGAGCAGGCGGCCTGATCGGGACCGTGGCATCATCACCGGCCATGGCCTTTGACATCGATGCCCTCCGAGCGCGCCCCGGCAAGAAGGTCGATCTCTCGTCGATCGACCCGAAGAGCACGCCGGAGTGGGACTACAAGGACGACGGCGAGGACAAGGAGCGAGCCCAAGCGCTGCTGCCCGAGCTCAACGAACGGCTCGAGTCACTCCAGGAACTGCTCTACGCCCAGGGCAAGGAACGCTTGTTGGTCGTGATCCAAGCCATGGATGCCGGCGGCAAGGACGGAACGGTTCGCCACGTGTTCGAGGGCGTCAACCCGACCGGCGTCGAGGTCGCATCGTTCAAGCGGCCGACCGACGAGGAGCTCGCCCACGACTATCTGTGGCGGGTCCACAAGCACGTCCCAGCGGATGGGCAGATCGTGATCTTCAACCGCAGCCACTACGAAGACGTCTTGGTGGTGCGCGTCGCCGAGATCGTTGAGGAGAAGCGGTGGAAGCGCCGCTTCGAGCACATCGTGAACTTCGAGCAGATGCTCGCCGACGAGGGCACGACGATCATCAAGATCTTCCTGCACATCTCGAAAGACGAGCAGAAGGAGCGGCTGCAGGACCGCCTCGATCGGCCCGAGAAGAACTGGAAGTTCGAGACCGGAGACCTCGGCCCTCGATCGCAGTGGGACGACTACATGAAGGCGTTCGAGGACGTGCTGGAGCAGACCTCGACCGACGACGCGCCGTGGTACATCGTTCCCGCGAACCGCAAGTGGTACCGCAACGTCGCCGTCAGCGAGATCGTGATCCAGACCCTCGAGGGTCTCGACATGTCATTCCCACCGCCCGAAGACGGACTCGATCAGATCGTCATTCCCGACTGAGCGCACTCACGCGGTGCGGCCTCGCGCGGGGCCGCGGCGGAGGCCTGATGGCTGATGCCGATGAATGCGGTGAGCTGCAAGACGACACCGGTGCAGAACACGACCGACCACCAGCTCGGATCGCTCAGCAGAATGTCGCGAACGGAGAACGCCACCGGTACGTCGATCGCTGCGAACACAGCGGTGATGATCGACAGTTTCCGCATTCCTGCCACCGCCGAAGCGACGAGCTGAACGGTCAACGTCACGAGGCCTCCGGCGAGAACAACGAGCGCGGCAAGACTGCCGAGCCACACCACGCCCTGCAGGTACCCCCACTGAGCAGCGACATCTGCCGTCCCGAACCAGATCAGACCGGCCGACACCACGAGCGGGACCATCTTGACCAACGAGGCGAAGCACGCGGCGAGCCGGATCCATCGCTTTGGGGACGCGGGTGGCTCAATGGCAACCGGAGGTGGTGGGATCCTCGGCGGAGCGGTAGGGCTCGACAGGGACTTCATGGCAACGAGAATCGACCTCGTGGAAGCTCGGCTTGAGCGCTCTGAGGTGCAGCCCCTCTCGAGCGGCCGGGCCCTCGCGTGGCCTCCGGTGAGCCCTACTCGTACTCGACGGCGTCCATTCGGCGGACCTTTTCCGGACGGTGGTGAGCCTCGATCGTGCGGACGGTGCCGCTGCTGCCCCGCATGACGAGCGAGTGCGTCGTGATGCCGTCCGACCCGTACGTCACGCCGCGGAGCAGGTCGCCGGTGGTGATGCCCGTTGCGGCGAAGAAGCAGTTGTCGGTCCGGATCATGTCGTCGAGACCGAGGATCTGGTCGAGGTCGTAGCCTTCTGCGATCGCGGCGTCACGCTCCTCGTCGTTTCGCGGAGCGAGGCGGCCTTGGAAGTCACCGCCCATCGACTTCAGCGCCGCCGCTGTGATGACACCCTCGGGCGTTCCCCCGATGCCGAAGAGGATGTCGACACCCGAGTTCGGAATCGCACACGCGATGGCACCGGCGACGTCGCCATCGGAGATGAGGCGGATGCGGGCGCCCGTCGCTCGAATCTGGCTGATGAGGTCTTCGTGGCGGGGTCGGTCGAGGACGATGGCGGTCAGATCTTCGACGGCGACCCGCTTGGCCTTGGCCAACGCGGTCAGGTTGCGATCGATCGGCAGCCGGATGTCGACGATCCCGGCGCCGGTCGGGCCGACGGCGATCTTCTCCATGTAG
>CALLIQ010000204.1 GCA_938008925.1 uncultured Acidimicrobiales bacterium | reverse complement strand
CTGATCGGGACCAACGGCACGCGACCCCAGGCCTTCGCGCTCGCCGGCGCCGTCGCGGTGTCGCACACGTTGGGCGTTTTGGTGCTCGGGGTCATCACGTTGGCCGCTGGCGCAGCGTTCGCCCCCGACCAGATCTATCCGTGGCTCCAAATCGTCTCCGGCGTGATCGTGGTCGGCATCGGGATCTGGTTGGTCGCCAACGTGGTCGGTGAGCGACGCCGACGGGCTGCCCACGCCCGCTCGCACGAACACGGCCACCATCATCGCCCCCATAGCCATGACGATCACCACAGCCACAGCCACAGCCACAGCCACGGCCACGGCCACGACCACGACCACGACGGGGGTTGGCATCGGCACGGCCTGGTTCCACACACCCACCGCTTCGATCTGTCGGCCAAGCTCGCCGAAGGCGTGAACTGGAAGAGCGTTGGGCTACTCGGGCTGACGGGCGGTCTTGTGCCCTCCACATCCGCTGTGATCGTGTTCTTGATCGCCGTTCAACTGAATCGCTTGGCCCTCGGCGGGGCGCTCATCTTGTCGTTCGGCGTTGGAATGGCGGTCACCCTCGTCGCCGTCGGGCTCGGCATGGTGGCGCTCGCCGACCGCCTCGAGGCGAACGCACAACGGGCGGTGATGGTCGAGCGAGCTCGCGCCGTGTTCGTCCCGATCGTGGCCTTGTCGGTGCTGGGCATCGGCACGTTGCTGACCACCCGAGCGGTCCTCGCAGTCCTCGCCTGACGCGCTCCTCCTGACGCGCCAGGCACGGCCGTCATCCGTTTCGGTGATCGCTCCGACAACGGTTCGTGGGACAACCAGATGCACCTGCGGATCGCCCCCGCTCACTCGGCTGGCTCGCCGTCGTGGGTATCGCGGCCGGCCTGTTGATCGGCCTCGCCCCGTCGGTCGGCTCGAGATTGTTCGATCGCGGTTCGGGCGAGCACATCTCGATCGACGACCTACCTCCGGGCGGACAGGTGGACGTCGCGGCGCTGACCGTCAGCCACGCAACGGATGCACCGGCATCCCCGCAGGCCACGGTCGAGGCCTTCCTCGACGCGCTGCTGGCCGACGACGGTGATCGATCCTTCGAACTGCTCAGCCAGGCGGATCGGGATCGATTCCGGAGCGCCGGGGCCTGGAACACGGCGCGGATCCAGATGTTCGGCTCCGTCGAGGCGGCCGAGCTCCATGGACCGGCGCTCGAACGAGCGGGCGAATCCATCGAGTCGACGCTGACGCTCGAACCAGAGCTGTCCGACGTCGCCGGGCTGGTTCCTGGCACGCTCGACGTCGTCTGGAGGACGGTTGAGGAGTCGGGCTGGCGCATTCAGCTCACGGACAGCACGGCCGTTCCGGTCTTCCCCGATGAGAGCGCTGCCGCAGACGCAGCCGCCGTCTGGCTGTCGTCGAACGATGCCTGCACGCGCTCTGGAGGCCCTGCCGTCGGTCGACGCGAGGCCGACGTGTTGCGCAGCTTCGGCGGCGCACACGACGAACTGTGCGCGAACGCCGCCGAGGTGACCGTCGCCGGAGCGGCCATGCATCCCGACCCGCTCACCATCGCTGCGCTCTCCAGTCGATTCGGCCCAGATGCCGAGTCGTGGGCCCGGACGGTTCCCGTCTCCGGTCCATTCACCGGCCGCCTACTCCTCGCCCCCATCGGGGACGAGTGGGTGGTCATCGACGTGCTCCCGCCGCCCGCTTCGTGAGCGGATGGTGAGTCGCGTCTGCGTTCCCAACCAAGCCCACCCGAAAGAGAGCGTTCCCTTGACAGAATTCGTGAGAACCAAACGGACGGCCGCTGCCGTCGGATCGGCGTTCGCAGCCCTCACGCTGCTTGCGACCGGCGTCGGCAGCGATGCGTCCAGCCATCGAGATGCTCCCGTCATCTCGCAAGACCCGGTGGCTGACAACACCGACGTGTACGCGTTCGTCGCTCCGGACAAGCCGGACCACGTCACCCTCATCAGCAACTTCATTCCCCTTCAGGCCGCCTACTCAGGCCCGAACTTCCACAACTTCGGCGACGACGTGCTCTACGAGATCCACGTCGACAACGACGGCGATGCCAGCGCCGACGTCAGCTACCAGTTCCGATTCACGACCGAAGTCGTCGACGGCAACACGTTCCTCTACAACGAAGGACCGATCACCTTCGAGGATGGGGCGTACACGAACCTCAACATCCGCCAGACCTACACCGTCACCGAGGTGAAGGAAGGCGAGGCTCCGGTCGTCATCGGTTCGGATCTCGTCGTTCCGCCGGCCAACATCGGACCTCGCTCGACGCCGAACTACGAGACGCTCGCCGCCGCGGGCGTGCACGATCTCGGCGGCGGCATCTCGGTGTTCGCTGGTCCGCGCGACGAGGCGTTCCCCGTCGATCTCGGCTCGATCTTCGATCTCGGTGCGTTGCGTTCGCTCAACGCCGCACACGTGATCCCACTCGACCCCGGCCCTGGTGTGAACGCAACGCTCGGGTTCAACGTCCACTCGATCGCACTGCAGGTCCCGAAGGGCGAGGTGGTCGAAGCCGACCCCGTCATCGGTGTGCACTCGACGGCGTCTCGGTTTGCGACCACGACGCGCGGCGACGGAGCGACTCCGGTCGGCAGCGGCGACTGGGTGCAGATCTCGCGTCTCGGCCATCCCCTCGTGAACGAGGTCGTCGTTCCGTTGGCGTTCAAGGACGTGTTCAACACCTCACCGCTCGGTGCTGGCGATGCGGCGTTCCTTCCGGTCGTCCAGGACCCGCGGCTCGGTCAGCTCCTCCCGGTGCTGTATCCCGGCGCATTCGACGGTTGTTATCCAACGGCCCCGCGCGATGACTTGGTGACGATCTTCCTCACCGGCATTCCCGGCGTGAACCAGCCCGAGGACGTGACCCCATCGGAACAGTTGCGACTCAACACCAGCCTGGCGCCGACCCCGTTCGTCGACCAGGACCCGATGGGCCTCCTCGCCGGCCAGCTCGACGGCTTCCCGAACGGACGTCGACCGATCGATGACGTCGTCGACATCGAGCTGCAGGCCGTCGCCGGCGCAACGCCGGTCGGCGACTGCGCCGGCGTCTCGCCGAACAACTTGCTGGGCGATGGCGTGTCGGGCAACGACATGCCGTTCCTCACCTCCTTCCCGTACCTGCCACACCCGCACGCGGGTTACGAGGCCGACGGTCATGCCGACGCTCCCGACAGCCAGAATCGGGTCGACCAGGTGCGTCGTCTGTACTTGGCCTACTTCGGTCGAGCGGCTGACGATGCCGGACTCGACTTCTGGGTCGACGGCGGACAACCCATTCAGGAGGTGAGCGAGTTCTTCGCCCAGTCGGCTGAACTTCAGGCCCTGTACGGCGACCTCGACAATGGGGCGTTCATCGACCGCCTCTACCTGAACGTGCTCGGTCGTCCAGGTGATTCGGAAGGTCGCGACTTCTGGGTCGGTGAGCTCGACGCAGGAGCGAGTCGTGGCCGGATCATGCTGCAGTTCAGCAACTCGCCCGAGTTCATCACCCGAGTCTCGGCGCGCTGAGCGCTGAGGCCCACCCTGCACTGTTGAGGTGATCACGATGTTGGACCGACACTCGAGACGCTCAGGCGTCGCACTGCTCGTCGTCTCGCTGTTCTTCGGTCTGTGGGCCGGCCGGTCGTTCGCCATCGAACGTCCGGCCGGTCGCATCGGGGCCGATGATCCCGATTCCCTCGCCTCACTGCTCGAGTCCAACCCCGACGACCCGCCCGGCTGGCGGGCCCTCGGCCTGGCCCGACTCGACGAGGCGCTCGCCACCGACTCGATCGCCGACTACCTCCTCGCGGAGGAGGCGTTGCTCGAGTCCGAGCGCCAAGCGCCCGGGGTTCCGGAAACGACAACCGGCTTGGCCCTGGTCAACCTCGGACTCCACCGATTCGACGTCGCCTATCGCATGGCCGGCGAGGTGGTCGCCATCCGGCCCGCCGACGCGCGAGCGCTCGGCGCACTGGTCGATGCCCAGATCGAGCTCGGTCACTATGACGATGCCGCCGACTCGCTCGATCGGCTGCTCTCGCTTCGCCCGGACGCCGGGGCACTGGCCCGACTGTCCTATCACCGCCAAGTCACCGGCGACTCCGACGGGGCGCTCGAGGCCATGCTCCAAGCTCGAACTGCGGCCAGCGGCCTGCCGGACGAACGATCTCGGATCGACGTGCTCGTCGGCGAGATCCATCTCCAGCGCGGCGAGCTCGACCTCGCTACAGCCAGTTTCGAGCAGGCGCTCGAGACGAGTCCCGGTCGCCACGATGCGCGGTTGGGTCTCGCCGCCGTCGCGCATCGGCAGGGTCGTACCGCCGAGGCGCTCATGCTCGCTCGAGATGTCTCTCGCCGCAGCGCTGATCCAGCCGCCTACATGCTGATCGCCGAGTTCGCCGAGTTCGCCGATTCCCAGGAGGCCGACCGGGCCGTTGCGATCGTGACGAACCTGGCGCTCGACGAGCGGTCGGCGGGAATCGGCGTCGATCCGGGGGTCGTCACCTTCATCGCCCGTTTCGGTGATCCGGTCATCGCTCTCGATCTCGCTGAAGATCTCCACGAGCAGCGCCCGAGCAACGTCTTCGTCGCCGAAGCGATGGCGTGGGCGATGGCCCAGAACGGGCGAGAGGCGGACGCAGCGGGCCATGCTCGGGCAGCGCTTCGTTTCGGTCCGCTCGGACCGAACGTCGATCGGCTGGAACGGCTTCTCTCGGACGGTCGTCCCTAGACGCTGATCGATGAGCGAAGCCGGCGAAGGCCCTCTCGAATACGGCTCTTGACCGTTCCTTCCGGGAGCCCCAGCACGGTGGCGACCTCTCGGTAGGAGTGGTGGCCGAAGAACGCCAGCTCGATTGGGCGACGTTGGTCGAACGGCAGCCCGTGGAGCGCCGATGCGAGCGCTCGAGCTTCGAGGCCGACGACCACGTCGTCGGCGATGTCGGGTAGCTCGACGCGGGCGTTGGCGGTGGCCTCGTTGCGCCGTCGATGAGCGGTCTCAGAGCGCAGCCGGTCGATGGCGCGGCGTCGGGCCATCGTCGCCAGCATCCGGGCTGGAGACGTCAGGTCGGCTGGCGGTCGCTGCCAGAACTCGAGGAAGACCTCCTGCACGAGTTCCTCGGCCTGGTGGCGATCACGAAGGACGCGCCACACCACCCCTTCCACCATGCGCGCGTGATGCGCGTAGAAGCGATCGAACGACGGCGAGTGCACGCGGTCGCGCAGGTCGATGACGGCGAGGTCGACGTCGTCAGCGGCGGAGTGGGTCTGCAGTTGAGAGTGACGCACCCCCCGAGTTCGGTGCCGGGAAGGATCTGGATCGGTGTCGTTTGCTCGATTGGTCTCGTTTGGTTGCGAGTCCGGTGTGAGAGGGCGAGGCTCGCCCCGTGGTCGACGGCGTCACATACATCGATGACCCGGCCGACGACCGTCTCGACGACTACCGCACGCTCAACAACGTCGCGGCCCGGTCCGAGATGGAGGGCGATGCCTTCTTCATGGGGGAGGGGTACGTCCCGATCGATCGGATGATCGACTCCGGTCATCGCATGCGTTCGGTGTTGTTGCACCCAAAACGGGTCAACCGGTTCGTGGCGACAATGGCTCGACCGGAGATGGAGGGCGTGCCGGTGTACGCGGCCGAGCAGTCCGTGTTGGCCGAGACTGTCGGCTTCGACATGTATCGGCCATGTCTCGCGTCTGCCGACCGGTTACCGATGCCGACCGTGGCGGCGCTGGCCGCTCGGTCTCGACGCCTCGTCGTCTTGGAGGCGTTGAACGACGATCAGAACGTCGGAGCGATCGCTCGGGCAGCTCGGGCCTTCGGCATCGACGGCATGGTCCTCAGCCCGACCTGCGACGACCCCTACCGTCGCCGCATCGTGCGCGTCAGCATGGGCGAGATCCTGCACCTTCCCGTCGCTCGGGCCCGCGCCGACGATTGGCCGAGTGCGCTCCACACGCTCCACGACGCGGGGTTCGACACTTGGGCCCTGACCCCGGACGATCGCGCATCGAACCTGTGGGGCCTCGCCGTTCCCGACCGTGTCGCCGTCTTGCTCGGCGCCGAAGGTCACGGTTTGACCGACCTGGCGATGGATGCGGCGTCGCGTCGAGTCCGGATTCCGATCTCGGCCGACGTCGACTCGCTCAACGTGGGTCATGCGGCAGCGGTCGCACTCGCCGCCATCACCCGGTCCGCCATCACCCGATCCGACAGCACCCGGTCCGACAGCGGCGGGTGACCGCCCGAGGGTCTCGTGTGCTCTCTTCAACTCCGCTTTCGGTCGGCCATGGCATGATCAGTGCGTGGCTGTCATCCTCGTCCCCCTTCTCCAGCTCGCTTCCTTCGTCTTCATCGCTCGAGCGTTGCTGAGCTGGCTGCCCATTCGGCACGACTCTCCGTTCGCTCCCGTCCGCAGTTTCATCTTCGGTGTGACCGAACCGGTTCTCGCCCCGATTCGCTCCGTGATGCCTCGAATGGGCGGCATCGACCTCTCGGTGTTCGCCGTGCTGGTGATCATCAGCTTCGTGCTGACACCGATTGCACTGCGTCTCTGACGCAGCAACCGCACTGCGTCTCTGACGCAGCGACCGCACCGCGTCTCTGACGCTCAGAAGTCGTAGAGCACGGCCGGGTTGCGGCCGAGCACGAGGTCGCGGAGTTCCGGAGTCGGAAGCCAGCGGCGGACGAGGCGGTCGAGATCGTCTGCCGTGAGCGGATCGGCTTGGCCCGGATGCGGCCAGTTCGATGCCCACAGCAGCCGCTCGGGGGCGAGCTCGGTCAGGGCCTCGACGATCGGATCCTGATCGGCGAAGTCGGGCGCTCGGGTGCTGCTCTCGTAGGGAGCCGACAGCTTGACCCACGTCGTGCCCTCTTCGACGAGCGACAAGAGGAGCTGCACGCTCGGGTGCTCGACGCCGGGCGGCGGCGTGAACCGGCCGATGTGATCGATGACCAGCGGCACCGGGAGCGATCGCAGCTCGGTCTCGTGATCGATCAACTCGAGCCCGTTCAGCTGGAGCTGGATGTGCCAGCCGAACGGGGCGATGCGCTCGGCGGTGAGAGCCAGCGCGTCCCACGGCACCGCTCCTCCCGGAAGCATGTGAAACCGGGCGCCTCGCACGCCGAGCTCGGTGAGTCGTCGAAGCTCCTCGATCGGAGTCGACGGGTCGACGACCATGACGCCTCGGGCCGCGTCGCCAAACGCCGCCATGGCGTCGAGTTGGCATCGATTGTCGAGTCCGTATGTGGTGGGCTGCACGACCACCAACCGCTCGAGCCCCAACCGTTGCTGGAGCGAGCGGTAGTCATCGGGCGTTGCGTCGGGAGGACGAAGTACGGCTTCGGGGGCGACGGGATATCGGTGGTCGTAGAAGTGCAGGTGCGTGTCGGTCGGGACCGGTTCGTCGAGCGTCATTGCGCTCAGCCCTCGGCGGCCAGCTGCCGCCAGCGGGTGGCTCGGTCGGCGTTCACCGCTCTCGGAGGTTCCTCCCCGGCCAGTAGCGCCCCAACCTGCTCGACGCTGCTCGCAGCCTGGGCGTCGGCGTTCTCCGGAGTGAGGCCGCCAAGATGCGGGGTGGCGACGACGCCGGGTCGAGCGGCGAGGTCGGCCGACGGGCGCTGGTCGGGGGCCATCCCGACGTCCATGCCGAGGCCGCCGAGATGACCGGCGTCGAGCGATGCGGCCACGGCCGGTTCATCGACCAGCTCGCCCCGTGACACGTTGATCAGGACGGCGCCCGTTCGCATCGTGGCGAGTGCGGCCGCGTCGATGAGATGGTGCGTCGACTCCATGGCCGGGGCGAGGGGGAAGACCACGTCGCTTCGTTCGAGAAGCTCGTCGAGCGAGACCAATTGGCGACCGGCCGGGGCCATCGCAGAATCGAGACCGGGATCGGTCACGATCACCGTGAGTCCGATCGCCTCGAGCATGTCGGCCAGGTACGAACCGATCGCTCCGAGTCCGATGATGCCAGCGGTCTTGCGTCGGAGCTGGAAGCCGGGACGCTGCGGCGGTTGCTCGCCTCGTGAGTAGTCGAGAGTCGACGCCGAGATGGACCGGGCGACGTCGAGGAGTAGGCCGAGCGCGAGCTCAGCCGTAGAAGGCACGAAGCTCTTGTCGGCCCTCGCAATGAGCACACCAGCAGCCGACGCAGCGTCGACGTCGATGGTCGAGATGTCGACCGCGGTGCGAAACATCGCGGCGAGATCGCCGCTCTGCTCGAACAACGCCGCCTCACCTGGGGTGGCCCGGTGGGCGACGATCACGTGGCAGCCATTTGCGAGCTCGATGAGCTCGGGCGTGGTCAGGTCTCGGTCGAGGGGGTTGACCACGACGTCGACGCCGGCGAGCGCCCGCAGTTCGTGCAGCGCCCGGCCGTAGTAGGCGTCGAGATCCTCGGGGTTGTGCGTGACGAAGACCTTCACCGGCTCGAACGTAGCGGAGCCGAGCGGGGCTGCTTCTCGACAAGGGTGATCAGGCGAGCGTGACCGAGGTGAGATCCCGCGCGACGATCAGCTCGCCGTCGTAGCCGGCGGAGCGGACGTCGTCGGCGAAGGCCTGCTCTTCGGCGTCGTTCGTCGGTGGAGGGATGAGGTGTGTGAGCACGAGGGTCGGGGTGCCGAGCGCTGCGGCTTGCGCGCCGATCGCTGGCGTGTCGGCGTGATAGTCCTTGATGAACGCATTGGGTGCGTCGTCTGGGATCTGGCTGAATCGCATCGCCTCGTAAACGAGAACGTCG
>CALLIQ010000203.1 GCA_938008925.1 uncultured Acidimicrobiales bacterium | reverse complement strand
CACCGAACGAACGTCGGAGGAACCCGTGACGACAAGCGAATCAGCGAACGAACCAGCCAACGAACGAGCGAACGAACCAACCACCGAGCGAACGCCAGATCCCGATGACAATGCCGAGTCAACGGTCGCGGGGTGTGTGCGACTCACCGAGTTCGAGACCCAGGCCGAAATTGACGCCTGGCTGGTCGTCAACGACGACGTGATGGGCGGCCAATCGGCCGGTGGTGCCGTCTTCGCCGATTCGGTCATGACCTTCACCGGGACGATCAACACCGATGGCGGTGGGTTTGCCTCGCTCCGTTTGCCGATCGCCGAGGGAACCCTCGCTGGTGTCGAGTCGGTTCGAATGCGGGTCAGGAGCGATGGCCGGGCCTACAAGCTGACGCTGCGCGATTCGCTCGAGGGTCGCGACAACCGCACGTCGCATCAGGCCGCAATCCCGGTGTCCACGCCAGGGGAGTGGGAGATCGTCGAGGTGTCGTTGGCCGATCTCGACGCCAACGTCTTCGGCCGATCGGTGGAAACCGAGCCGTTCGTCCCCGAGCTCGCCAATCGAGTCGGCCTGATGATGAGCGATGGTGTCGACGGAGACTTCGTGCTCGAGATCGACTGGATCGACCTGTGCGAGGCCTGAAAACGAGAAGCGGACTCGCCGAGTCATAGACTGGTCGGGTGCAGTGTTCCTCGTGCGGGTCAGTCGTTCCGGACGACGCTCGCTTCTGTCCGACCTGCGGAACGCAGCAGAGCGGTGGTGAAGAAGAGCGCCGGGTCGTCACCGCGCTCTTCGCCGACATCGTCGGTTTCACGTCGCTGGCAGAAAAGCTCGACCCCGAAGAGGTCAAGCATCTGATCGACCGGTGTTTCGAGCGTCTCGCTCGCGACATCACCTCGTTCGGTGGTGTTGTCGACAAGGTGCTCGGCGACGGGATCGTCGCCCTGTTCGGCGCGCCGGTCGCACACGAAGACGATGCGGAACGGGCCGTCCGCGCCGGCCTGCGCATGCAGCAGTCGATTCTCGCCTTCAACAGCGATGTCGGCTCGTCGATGGCGATGCGGATCGGCATCAACACCGGCGAGGTCCTCGTCGGTGTCTCGAGCGCTGGCGGCGACTACACCGCGATGGGCGACGTCATGAACTCGGCGTCACGGCTCGAGGCCCACGCCGAGCCCGGCCAAGTCATCGTCGGTCCGGCAACCCACGCCGCCACCAGCGACGCCATCTCCTACCGAGCGCTCGGTCGTCTGGCGGCCCGCGGCCGCGACCCGATCGAGGCGTGGCGTGCCCTCAACGCCGTGCGTCCGCCAGGCGCTCGCACCCGCCGGGCCACGCACTTCATCGGCCGCAAGCGAGAACTCGATCTGCTCCTCGCTCAAGCACGGCTCGCCTTCGGGACACGTCGAGCCCAAGCAACCTTGATCCTCGGTGAGGCCGGCATCGGCAAGACGAGACTCGTCGAAGAGGCGGCAGGATCGCTCGCCGGCATGTTCGGCGCGCGGGTCCTCGAGGGCCGCTCGGTGCCCTACGGCGAAGCCAACGTGTGGTGGCCGATGGCCGAGCTCGTTCGCCGTGCCTACAACATGACGTCCGAAACGCCGCCAGACGAGGCAGAGACGGCGATCAGAGCTGGCCTCGTCGGCCATCTCGGCGATGGCCGGACCGAGGAGATCGAGCGCTACACGATCGCCCTGCTCCACGCACTCGGCTATCAGACGCATCTGCGCGGCGGCGACCGCACCCGCAACCGCGACGAGGTCTCGCTCGCGGTCACCACGGTGCTGCAGCGCGAGCTCGAGCAACGTCCGGTCGTGCTCATCATGTCCGACATCCACTGGGCCGCCGAGGCCGTCATCGATCTGCTCAGTCGGATGCTCACCGATCTCGCCCGCCATCCGCTCGTCATCATGATGACGGCGCGGACGGAGGAGGTGCCCGACCTGTTGCACGGTCGCCACGGATCGCTCGTCCTGCACCTCGGACCCCTCGACATCGCGGCGGGCCGCGATCTCGTGGCGGAACTCGGTGTCGAGCTTCCCGACGACGTCGCTGCCGGCTTGGTGGAGCGCAGCGGCGGCAATCCGTTCTTCCTTGAGGAGCTGGCCAGCCTGGTCACCGATCACGGCGGTGAACCACAGACCGAAACGGTCGCCGCACTCGCATCCGGGAGTCTGCAGGGGCTGCCCGACACACTCCGCGGCATCGTGTCCGCCCGCCTCGACGCGCTCGATCCGCGCTCTCGAACCGTGCTCGAAGCCGCTGCGGTCCTCGGGAGCTCGGGAACCGTCGGTGGGCTGGCGCAGATGATGCAAGAGACGCAGGGATGGACCGACATCGGCCCCGACCTCGATGAGCTCGATCGTGCAGAGCTGCTGACCATCACGGGATCGCGTTTCGGGTTCCGGTCGGAGATGGTGCGAGACGTCGCCTACGGAACGCTCACCAAGACAGCTCGAGCCAACCTGCACCAGGGCATCGCGGCGTTCCTCGAAAACGAGATGCTCAACTCGGGAGTGCTCCGCAACTCGCGCATCGTGGCCATCGCCCATCACTTCCATGCTGCGGCCACCCTCGCCACCGAGCTGAACGATGCCGGAGGCCTCGACCGCCAAGCGGTCGAAGCGAAGGCGCTCGAATGGTCGCTGGAGGCGGGGGAGCGCGCGCTGGCAGCCGGTGTGCCGACCGAAGCGGTCACCTGGTTCACCAACGGTCTCGTCGTCGCCTCCGATGATCTCGCCCGAGCGAGGCTCTACTACGGACGCGGTCGGGCCAACAGCGAGATCCGGGCGCTGCGCGACGCCCGAGCCGATCTCGAGATGGCCGATTCCATCGAGCACGACGATCCCGTCCTCCGAGCGTGCACGTTGCTCGAGCGAGGCGAGGTCGACCGCAAGAACGGTGAGCTCGATCGTGCTGCCGACCGCTTGGGCCAGGCCAGCAGTGCCCTGTCGGAGCTGAAGGCGTTCAGCCAACAGTCCCTCGCCCTTCGTCTCTTGGGCCTCGCCGAGACATTCCGAGGAAACCTCGGCGCGGCGAAGGCGGCGTTCATGGAGTCGCGCGACGTCGCCGCCGCGGTCGGCGATCGGCGAGCCGAAGCCTGGACGCTCCAGTCCCTCGCCTGGTTCTGGTTGCGGTCCGGTCGACTCGACGAGGCGTCCGCTCTGGTTCAGGAAGCCGATGCGATCTTCACCGAGCTCGACGATCGCGGCGGTGTCGCATGGACCCGCGGCGTCGAAGCCTGGGTGGCGTTCCACAGCGGGGATCGAGTCCGAGCCGCCTCACTCGTCACCGAGGTGCTTCCCGACATCCAGCGTCGAGGCGATCCATGGGCCGAAGCCGTCCTGGTCGGCTTGCTTGCTTCGATCGAGCTCTGGAGCGGTCGAGCAGACCATTCCCGCGAGCTGGCCGAGCAATCGCGTCAACTCGCGTTGCGGGCCGAAGAGTCGGGCTTGCTGATCGATGCCCGGTTGATCGAAGGACGTGCGCTGGTCTCGCGAGGTCGCGTCGCCGAGGGCACCGCGGTGCTCGAAGAGGCATACGCGACTGCGGGTTCGCTCGGCGATCGAGAGTCGATCCGACGCACGGTCGTGTCGAATTGCTCCTCAGCGGCACGCCTCGGCGAGCCCGAGCGGGCGATCCGCTGGGCGGCCCGCTACGACGCCGACCTCAGCGACCACGGCGTGCTGGGCGATCGGGATCTGATCGTGTCGCTCGCGCTCGCCCTGCTGCAACGCGGGGCCGTGCACGAAGCGATGAGTCAGCTCGAGTTGCTGATCAGCGCAGGCGCACCCGGTGCCGAGAGCGTCCTCCACCCGACCGAGACCTACGCGAACGCCGTGGGTGCGCTTCTCGCTGCGGCCGCTGGTCAGCCCGAGCTCGGCCTCCAGCGTGCCGACCGGATTCTCGCTTCGAACGGCTCGTATCTCGACCGTGTTTTCGCCCATCTGGCCCGGGCTGCGATCGGCGTCCAGACCGGCCATCGTGCCGACGCCGATTCGGCGCTCGGCGACGCGCGCCGGGAACTGGCCGAAACCGATGATCGGGTCACACCGCTCCTCGTCGAGCTCGCTGACGGCGTGTTCTCGGAGACGGACTCTGGCCCGATCGAATCGGCGCTGCTCGGCTTGGGAATCGACCCGACGGGTTGGCTCCGGGCGTTGCGTTGTGCGGTCGACCCGACGCTCGTCACCGGCTGAGCTCGGACCCGATCGGTCAGCCGGCGGCCGTCGTGGTCGACTCGGCGTCTGAATCCGCGTCGGCTTCAGCTGCTGTGCTGGCTGTGGTCGCCGGAGCGACGGTGCTCGGCGGGATCGAGATCTCTTGGCCGACCTTGATGGAGTCGACGTCAGAGATGGCGTTGAAGTCGGCCAGATCCTGCGTCGGGATGCCGAAGCGCTGAGCGATCACCGAGAGTGAGTCGCCACTCTGAATGACGTAGGTGAGCTGCGTGGTCGGAGGTGCCGTCGTCGGCACGGTTGCGCTCTCCGCCGCAGTGGTGGTCGTCGTCGCTGCGGTGGCTTCGGTCGAGGTTCCAGCAACCGACACGTCGGGATCGCCCGATCGACCGCATGCAGAGACCAGCAAGGCCCCGGCGCACAGCCCCGCCAACAGTCGACTCGTCTTCACGTTTCGCTCCCCGATCTCGCCGAAATTCGGCGTTCACGACCTCAACCACACACGGCGATCGTCCACCGCAGAGAGGATTATGGCACTTTTCGGGCGGTCAGCGCCTCTTCCCTCGTCCCTTGCCCTTTCGGGGCTTGCGAGGTCGCTCGTTGTCGCGGCGGCGTTCGACGTCCGCCCGGTCGCGCGATTCGGCCCGCCTGGCGAACTCCTCGAGCTGGGAGTCCTGCAACGCGATCTCATCGAGGAGCTCGCGCCAATGGGTCAGTCGGCGGTCGGAAACGAGTCCGTCCATCCGAGCTGCCTGCACCGCACAGCCGGGCTCGGAGCCATGTTCGCAGTCGGCGAATCGGCACCGTTCCGCCGGTTCGGCGATCTCCGGGAACGTCTTTGCCAGCCCGGTGCGAGCTTGCCACAGACCGATCTCGCGGATGCCGGGGGTGTCGACGACAATGCCGCCCTCGGGCAGTGGGATCAGATCGCGGGTCACGGTCGTGTGACGTCCTCGTCGATCGGCGGCCCGGACCTCGCCAGTGCGCTGCACGACGCCGTCCGAGAGCTCGTTCACGAGCGTCGACTTCCCGATGCCGGAGAGCCCGATCAACGCGATCGTGCGCGATCCGGAGAACCGGGAAGCGATCCGATCGAGGTTCTGGCCTGACACGGTCGAGATGGCCAGCGTCTCGACCCCCGGTGCGATGCGGGCGATGGTCTCCTCGGCCTCTTCGTGGTGACGGACCTCGTCCGCTTTGGTCAGGAGGACCAGCGGTGTTGCACCGCTCTCCCACGCGATGACGAGCTGACGCTCGAGCCGTCGCATGTTGAGTGGCCGGTCGAGACCGTGCATGACGAACACGTCGTCGATGTTCGCGGCGAGAACCTGCGGGGTCGGCACCCGCCCGGGGGCACGCCGTGTGAGCGCGGTGGTCCGATCGGCGATGGCCGAGATCGAGGGACCGTCCTCCGGGTCATCGACGATCGTCACGAAGTCGCCGGTCGAGGGAGCGACCCCGGTGTCGGAGCGAACCGAACTCGAAGCAGCGAGCACGGCGTCGCCACCGGTGAACACGAGGCAATAGCCGCGAGACGTCCGTGCGATGCGACCCATCTGATCGCCACCGACGCGTGCAGCCCATGCGTCGTGCGCCGCGGTCCAGCCGAGGGTGGGGAGGTTTGGAGTGAGGAGAGAGAGATCGTCTGGCATGCGGGAGGGACCGGGATGTCCGAGAAGGACACCGTGGTGGAGGGGCTGAGCGCTTGGCGGCGGCGGGCTCAGCCGTTGACGAGGTTCGCGGCAAGAAAGTCCCGCTGCAAGTGGAGCAGGTTCTCAGCCACCACTTCCTGGGGAGTCATGTGCGTCACGCCGGAGAGCGGGAGGACTTCGTGAGCCCGGCCGGCGGCGAGGAGTGCCGACGAGAACCGGAGGGTGTGGGCGGCGACGACGTTGTCATCCGCAAGGCCGTGGATCAGCATCAGCGGCCGTTCGAGACGGTCGGCTTCGAGGATGAGATCGGTCTGGTCGTAGTGGGTCGGGTGTTGGTCGGGGTGGCCGAGATAGCGCTCGGTGTAGTGCGTGTCGTAGAGGCGCCAGGTGGTGACCGGCGCGCCGGCGATCGCGGCGTGGACGCGGTCGGGGCGTCGCAGCACGGCGAGCGCAGCGAGGTAGCCGCCGAACGACCAGCCGCGAATGCCGACTCGATCGAGATCGAGAAATCCGAAGTGTTCCGCCGCCGCATCGAGGGCGGCGATCTGATCGTCGAGCACCGGCTGTGCGACATCGCCCCACACGGCTCGCTCGAACGCAGGACCACGTCCCGGGGTGCCCCGGCCGTCGACGACGAGCACGGCGTAGCCCTGATCGGCGAACCACTGCGACACGAGATGGCCGCCGTGTGCCTTGATGACCCGCTGCGCGTGCGGGCCACCGTAGGGGTCGAGCAGAACGGGGAGCGGTGAGGACCCGTCGTGATCGTTCGGCAACAGCACGCTGGCGTGAAGCCCGGCGAGTTCGATGAACTCCGGCGTGCACTCGATGGCGGGTGAACCTTCGACCGATCGAATCTCGTTGGCCGGTCTGTCGTTGCTTGGTCCATCGTTGCTTGGTTCGTCGTTGGCTGGATCGATCGTTCCGGCTGAGAGATCGAGGACCGACGTGGTCGTGCCTGCGACGGTTGGGCGAGAACCGGTGACCACGATGGTCCCCTTCGCCCCGACGGCGCCTCCGTACACGCCCGGCTCGTTCGACAGCATGGTCGTCGTTCCCGAGTCCGGATCGACGGCGATGACGTGCACCTCGGTGGGGTGAGTCCAGGCCGTGATGATCACCTGACCGTTCACGGTTCCGAGGATCGACTTGGCGTGCAGTTCGCGGTCGCAACCGACCGGCTCACCATCCACGCACAGCACCCGACGGTCGAGGGCGGCGTGATCCTCGATGGTGAGCAGCGCGTCGTCGAGCCACGACGGAGAACCCGGGATCAGCTCGACCCAATGCTCGTCGTCGATGCGATGTCGGAGCGTGAGCGGGTTCGGCGCCGAGTCGTCGTCACCTGTAACGACCGATTCGAGGTCGATGTCGAGGATCTCGACGCAGCGCTGATGTCGCGGTTGGCGGACGACCAACGGGGCGTGCGAGCCGGACCACGCCACGTCGGCGAGGTAGTCGTCCGGCTGGTCGACCCAAGCGATTCGTCGCTCCGAACCGTCGAGGCCGATGAGAAACAAGTCGACGGTCGGGTTGTCGGCACCGGCGACCGGGTAGCGGTTCTCGACCGGCTCGCGATCGGGGTTGGCGGGATCGGAGATCCACCACTTCGGCACGTCGTGCTCACCGACACGGCATGCGAGGACCGCGTCGCCGGCCGGGCTCCACCAGTAGCCGCGGCTGCGGCCCATCTCCTCGGCGGCGACGAAGTCGGCTCTGCCCCACGAGACCAGCGGATCGTCCTCACCGGCGAGCACGCGGTCGGTCTCGCTGGCCGCGGGGTCGGCCGAGACGACCCTCAGCTCGCGGCCGCTCACGTATGCGATCCACGTGCCTTCGTGATTCGGGCGGGGGTCGAACACCTGGCCGTTGGTCTGCAAGGCATGCACGGCACCGCTCTCGAGGTCGAGAACGAAGAGTTCGCCCGCCAAGGCGAATGCGACGATCCTGCCGGAGCCGGACATGGCATAGCCGACGATTCCCTCTGCCGACTCTCGAGCCCGTTCCCGTCGTGCCCGTTCGGCCGCGGGCAGATCGGCGTCGTCGACACCGAGCTCGGCGGGGTCGACCAACACGGCTTCCTCACCCGTCGCTCGATCGAGTGCCCACAACGAGAGCGTGGCGTCGTCTTCGCTCGGCGATCGCAGGAACAGCACGCGGCCACCGTCGGGCGTGACCGCGAAGGTGCGCGGCCGCCCGACCGTGAAGCGTCGAGTGCGCGCGTACTGGCGAGGAAAGGAGATGGTGTTGCTCACCGGCTCAGCGGTATTCGGGGTTCTGCGACTTTGCGTTGGTCACGTGCTCCCACTCCGCTGGTTGGTTGCCGTGGGATGGCATGCCGCCGTTGTCCTTGAGCAGCTTGGCCATGTGCATCAGGTTCCAAGCCATGAAGGTGGCGTTTCGGTTGGTGAAGTCGTTGTCATAGCCCTCGGGCGTACCGTCTTCACGAGGATCGCCATAGCTCGGTCCGGGTCCGGCCTCGCCGAGCCAGGCACAGTCCGCTTGCGGCGGCACGGTGTAGCCGATGTGGGACATGGCGTAGAGGAGGTCCATGGCACAGGCCTTGGCGCCGTCCTCGTTGCCCGTGATGGCGCAGCCAGCCGCCTTGCCGTAGTAGAGGTACTGGCCCTTGTCGTTGCGGTCGCCCGAGTAGGCATACATTCGCTCGACGACCAGGGTCGCAACGCTCGACTTCACGCCGAGCCAGATCGGTGTGCCGATCACGAGGATGTCGGCCGCCATGATGCGCGCTTGGATCTCTGGCCAGTCGTCGGCGATGCCGTTCTCGTTGTGGTCCTTGACCATCCCGGCCGGAATCGTGTGCTCCAGCGGATGGACGATGTCGATCTCGACGCCGTGCTCCCGCATGATCCCGGCCGACCGGTTGATCAGTCGAAGGGTGTGCGACTTGGTCCGGTCGTGCTCCAAGGAGCAGTTGATGAAGAGGGCTTTGAGGCCACTGAAGTCAGGAGAGGACACGAGCGCTCGTTTCCGTGGGCGAGTGGGCGGAAGGTGGACGTTGCGGAAATCTACTGCGGTGGCTCGATGGAGGCATCGGCCTCATGTCATTCGTTGGATGACATGCACTGTCAGACGAGTCTGACGGCCACGCCGACGTCGGCGAACGTGGCGACGATCGCGTCGACGAG
>CALLIQ010000202.1 GCA_938008925.1 uncultured Acidimicrobiales bacterium | reverse complement strand
GCGCTGCTTGCAGACCGTGAATGTGGAACTGCGGCATGATCGACAGCCCGATGTCGCGCCCGTCGAGTCGCAGTGTCGAAGCGATCGCATCGGCGGCCGACACCAGCTGGTCGGTCGTCAGCCGCACTCGTTTCGGGTCGCCGGTCGTGCCGGAGGTCAGGAGCACGAGCGAACCCTCGGCCGACCGACCGTCTGCGTCGTCGCCGGAACCGTCGGCGGGCGTGATCGACGAGCCGTCCGGTGCGATGAGGTCTGGAGCGAGTGCGCTGCCTGCGAGCGTGAAGATCCGGTTGGGGTCGGCCAGCTCAGCGGCCTCCGGGTTCGCTCGCTCGTCGGTGATCAGGATCGTCGTGCCGAGCGCTGACATGCGGCTCGAGAGCTCCCGGCGGGTGAGCTTCGGATTCAGCGGTGCTGCCGCGCCCACCTGAAGCGCCGAGAGATAGAGCAGGGCCGTCTTCACGCCGTTCGGCATGGCCCACACGATGGCGTCGACCTCCGCCGCTCCGACGGCCCGCAACTGACCGGCGAGGCGGGTGATGCGACCGTCCATCGCGCCATGATCGAGTGACCGGTCGATGCCACCGGCTTCGAGGTCGATGAGGGCCGACGCTCGACCGTTCCGGTTCGTGCCGAGCAGCCCGATCGACTCGTTCATCACCGTGTCGTTCCCCTCCGCTCGATGACCGGTGGTCAACGGTAGATCACGGTGATGGGCGCCGCCCTTGGGTGAACGTTCTCGAACGCCGCGACTCGGGCGGGTTCGGGGTTGGACCCTCGCGACGCGCGGCTTAGTCTTAGCACTCGTCCATAGAGAGTGCTAACGCCACGGAGGCGACCTGCGCATGAACCTGCAACCACTTGAGGATCGGATCATCGTCCGTCCAAACGCTGCCGAGTCCACCACCGCCAGCGGTCTGGTGATTCCCGACACGGCCAAGGAAAAGCCCCAGCAAGGAGAGGTCCTCGCCGTCGGCGGCGGACGCCGCTCCGACTCTGGTGACCTCATCCCCGTCGATGTCGCCGCTGGTGACACCGTCGTCTATTCGAAGTACGGCGGCACCGAGATCAACATCGACGGTGAAGACCTGCTCATCCTCAACGCTCGCGACGTCCTCGCGATCGTCAAGTAAGGACCCGCTACATGGCAAAGATCCTCAAATTCGACGAGGAAGCTCGTCGTGGCCTCGAGGCCGGCGTCAACAAGCTCGCCGATGCCGTCAAGGTCACCCTCGGCCCGAAGGGTCGCAACGTCGTTCTCGACAAGAAGTTCGGCGCGCCGACCATCACGAACGACGGCGTGTCCATCGCTCGTGAGATCGAGCTCGAAGATCCCTTCGAGAACATGGGCGCTCAGCTCGTCAAAGAGGTCGCAACCAAGACCAACGACGTCGCCGGTGACGGAACCACCACCGCCACGGTGCTCGCCCAGGCCCTGATCAAGGAAGGCCTTCGCAACGTCGCCGCCGGCGCCAACCCGATGGGCCTCAAGCGTGGCATCGAGGCCGCCGTCGCCGCTGGCGTCGACGCCATCGCCGCGTCGGCCAAGGAGATCGAGAACAAGAGCGAGATCGCTCAGGTTGCCGCCATCTCCGCTGCTGACCCCGCGGTCGGCAAGGTCCTCGCCAACGCCATCGACAAGGTCGGCAAGGACGGCGTCGTCACGATCGAAGAGTCGAACACCTTCGGCATCGAGCTCGACTTCACCGAGGGCATGCAGTTCGACAAGGGCTATATCAGCCCCTACATGGTCACCGACGCTGAGCGTCAAGAGGCCGTGCTCGACGATGCCTACATCTTGTTCAACCAGGGCAAGATCAGCTCCGTCCAGGATCTGCTCCCCGTTCTCGAGAAGGTGATGCAGTCGGGCAAGCCGCTCGTCATCATCGCCGAAGACATCGACGGCGAGGCTCTGGCCACGCTCGTGGTCAACAAGATCCGCGGCACCTTCAACTCCGCTTCGGTCAAGGCTCCCGGGTTCGGCGAGCGTCGCAAGGCGATGCTCCAGGACATGGCGATCCTCACCGGCGGTCAGGTCATCGCCGAAGAGGTCGGTCTCAAGCTCGACGGGGTCACCCTCGACATGCTCGGGAGCGCCCGCAAGGTGATCATCACCAAGGACCACACCACGATCATCGAGGGCGCCGGCGACAAGGCCGACGTCGAAGGTCGAGTGAGCCAGATCAAGGCCGAGATCGACAACACCGATTCCGACTGGGATCGCGAGAAGCTCCAGGAGCGTCTTGCGAAGCTGGCCGGCGGCGTTGCGCTCGTCAAGGTCGGCGCCGCCACCGAGGTGGAGCTCAAAGAGAAGAAGCACCGCATCGAGGACGCCCTGTCCGCGACCCGCGCTGCGCTCGAAGAGGGCGTCGTCGCCGGTGGCGGTACCGCACTTGTGCGTGCCAAGTCCGCTGTCGAAACGGTCACTCGCAAGAAGAGCCTCACCGATGACGAGCGCACCGGCGCCAAGATCGTTCTCGCAAGCCTCGATGCACCAGCACAGCTGATTGCCGAGAACGCTGGCCTCAACGGTGCAGTCATGGTCCAGAAGGTCGAAGAAGCTGAAGGCTCAATGGGCCTCAACGCTGCGACCGGCGAGATCGTCGACCTCATTGCAGCTGGCGTCATCGACCCAGCCAAGGTGACCCGTGCAGCAATCCAGAACGCAGCGTCAATCGCTGCGCTTCTCCTCACCACCGAGGTACTTGTCGTCGACAAGCCAGAGCCTGAAGGCGCTGGCGGCGGCATGCCAGACATGGGCGGCATGGGTGGCATGGGCGGCATGATGTAAACCGCTTCGTGCGCCAGGCGGCTCCGCCGCCGAGTATGGCGCACGGACGGTTTACACCGTTGTCCCTTGCAGGGGGACCGTTCAGGCCACGGAGGCCAGACGTCGGAGACGGCGCTTGGTCAGTGGTGGCCAACAGTTTGTGAGCAGTCCGGGCCTTCGGGTCCGGGCTGTTTCGCGTTTTGGTGGCAGTGCTTAGAAGGGGTTACCGAAAGCTATTTGTGCGATTAGTGCTGCGCTGGCGATGATGAAGAGCACGAACCACGGCGCCTCGTGCCACTCTCGGCGGACGCTTCGCAGTGACTTTGAGATGACCGGACCCATGAGCACAAGTGTGACACAAGTTGCCTGTGTTGGTCGGGTTTTTCTCTCTGGGGCGACCGCACGGATGGTTGTCGGTAGTGTCGAGGATCGTGAAGCACTCGATCGAGATCCCAAAATGGATTGAGCTCGCATCGACCGTTCGAGGGGCCCGCGATCCAATCATGGTCGGGCCTCGTGAGACCTCGTGGAACACCCGAACCCCGGACGGACTTGGGTCGCTCCACCTGCTGCGAACCGGTCCGACGAGCGTTGATCTTGAAGCCTGGGGTCCTGGTGCTGAGTGGATGATTGCCCAGGCCCCGAAGCTCTTCGGAGCGAACGATGATCTCGACGGCTTCACCCCTCCACCTGGAAAACTTGCGGACCTCTGGAACCGCCGGCCGTTCC
>CALLIQ010000201.1 GCA_938008925.1 uncultured Acidimicrobiales bacterium | reverse complement strand
ACGGGGATCGACGAACAACTCGCTGCGACGCCCGACGTTCATCGCCGACCACGTCGGGTCACCGATGATGGGGCGGGCGCGAGACATCTCCACCAGCTCGCCCGTGTGCGGAGCACTGGTGGTCGACTCGTCGGAGGTGTTCCGAGAGCGCAACGGGGACCTAACGCGCACCATCACCCCGAAGAATGGCCATTGGCGTCTTCACGAGGATCTGCAGATCACGCCAGAAGCTGAATGTCTCGACGTACTCGACGTCGAGGTCGAGCATCTCGAGGCTCGACATGAGGTTGCGGCCCGACACCTGCCACAGACCACTACAGCCGGGTACGGCGCGTGCCCGCAGGCGGTGACGGTCCGAGAAGAGATCAACCTCCCACTGCAACGCTGGGCGAGGTCCCACGAGCGACATCTCGCCCTTGACCACGTTGATCATCTGGGGGAGCTCGTCGATTGAATAGCGCCGGAGGAACGAACCGACTCGGGTGACGCGGGGGTCGTCGAGCTTGTAGATGCCGTCATCGGTGCCCGCCTCGGCCTCACCGGCGAGGAGGCGTTCCTGGTACGCGCGGTGTTCGCCGTCATCGGCGTCGATCCGCATCGTGCGGAACTTCAACAGATCGAACGGTTGCTCGAACTGACCGACGCGGGACTGCACGAAGAAGACCGGTCCCCTCGACGTGGCCTTGATCGCAAGTGCGACCACGGCGGTGATGGGGAGGGTCACGGCGATCACGGCAGATGCAGCGACGATGTCGACGAAGCGCTTCGCCTTGAGCGCGATCGGTCCTCGCATTGGCTCGGTCGCGACGGGTTCTCGCACGATCCGGATGACCGAATCGCGCCGCCGCTCGTTCGATCCTCGTGAATCTGGTCTTGCTGCTGTCATCTCAGGTGTTCCCGTCTGGTTCCGCTCGCCGGAAGAAGATCACGAAGGCCATCGCCGCGGCCATCACTCCCCCGGCGGCTCCGCCGAATACCGCCATCTTGAGCGGGACCGGCTCGACCGGTTCGTCGCTCAGGAATGGTTCTGCGATCACGCGAGGCATGAGGTCCTCGAGGTCGCGTGTTGCACTGCCTTGCTCGTCGAGTCGAACGAGCACGCCGGTGATCTGCTGGCGAACGCTGATCAGCTCGTTCTGTCGGTCGATCTGTTCGGTCCGAGTGAGCAGGTCTCGCTCGTCGAGGGTGGCGACGAGATCGCTCTCGAGTACCCGAAGGGTCTCGAGGTACTCGTCGAGCACGGAGAGCTGCTCGGTGTCGTCCGGTGTCTCGAAGAGAGCCAGATAGTTCGTGACGACATCACGAACGACGCCTCTTGCCACCTCGGGATCCTCATCGAGGAACTCGACGCTGATCGCCTGGGTGCCGTCGACCACGTTGGCCGAGTAGTGCTCCTCGAAGTCCTTCACGGTGATGTCGTACTTCTGCGCGACCGGCAGCCAAACCGTCGGGCTCTCGAGGGTCACCGCCACGGTCTCGGTGAAGAGATCCTGGTTGCGGTACTCGACGATGCTGGTCCCCTGCCACACCTCCGGCTTGAACGACTCGACGATCGCTGCCGCTTGGGCTGCGAGACCGACGAGCACGATCGCCAAGAGCGCGACCGCAACGACCACCCGGGCCGGGACCGGTCCGGGTGGCGCTGCGAACAGCTCGCGCTCGATCTCAGACCCCGCTGAGGATTCAGCGTTGGTGAGATCGTCGGCGCTGGCGCCGGGGGGTGTGGCAGTGGCGACCATCAGCGGGACACGACCTCACACACCCGGAGGACCTCGTCCTCGGTCAGGTGCGGGTGCATCGGGAGCGAGATGATCTCGCCAGCAAGGCGCTCGGAGATCGGGAAGGATCCCTCGGCACCACCGAACGGAGCCTGCAGGTGGCAGGGAATCGGGTAGTGGATTCCCCAACCGATTCCGGCGGCGTCGAGCTTCGCCGCGACCTCGTCGCGGGTCTGACCCACACAGCGCACGATGCCGAGGTGGTGCACCGCTTCGGCCTCGGGACGAACCGAGAGCTGCACGAGCGAGTCGGGCAGGTTGGCGCCGTACCAGTCGAAGGCGTTGCGTCGACCCTGGTTCCAACGATCGATGTGGCGCAGCTTCACCCGGAGAGCGGCAGCCTGGAGGCTGTCGAGCCGGGAGTTGCGGCCGAGGAGATCGTGCTCGTACTTCGAGTTGAGCGAACGACCGTGGTTCGAGAGCGACCGCATCTTGGCGGCGAGCTGGGCGTCGTTCGTGGTGATGGCACCACCGTCACCCATCGCCCCGAGGTTCTTACCCGGGTAGAAGCTGAAACCGGCGGCGAGTCCGACGCTGCCGGCCCTCGCACCGTCCCACTTCGCGCCGTGCGCCTGGGCGGAGTCCTCGATGAACGCGATGCCGAGGTCGGAGCATGCGGCACCGACGTCGGTCGCGTCGACCATCTGGCCGTAGAGGTGAACGGCCATGACCGCTGCGGTCTTCGGCGTGGCAACGGCGCGAATCATGTCGCCGGTGATGAGCATCGTGTCGGGGTCGACGTCAGCGAAGACGCAGGTTGCGCCGACGCTGGCCACGGCCTCAGCCGTCGCGATGAACGTGTTGGCCGGGATGATGACCTCGTCGCCCGGACCGATGCCCGCAGCGGCGAGAATCAACTCGAGCGCATCGGTGCCGTTTGCGACGCCGATCGCTTCGGAGGTCCCGCAGAAGGCTGCGTACTCCTCTTCGAAGGAGTTCAGTTCGGCGCCGCCGACGAAGCCTGCCGTCGAGACGGTGTTGTCCCAGATGGCGTCGAGTTCGGCACGGATCTCCTGATGAGTCGTGACGAGGTCGAGGAATCGAACGGGGGTGCTGGTTTCGGTGGTCGAGATGTCAAGCGCCACGGGTGGCCTCCTTGCGCGAAGCCGCGCGGCTTGGAACGGTGGTGAGCCGCACGGTCGGGCGGTCATCGGCGGCGATGAGCAACTCGGTGCCCTCGGCGCCGTCGACCGGCGTGCGGTAGCCGTGCTCTGCGAGGAGATCGGCGATGAATGCGGGTGCATCGGCTCCGAGGTCGGCCGAGAGCTCGGCCGTTGCGGAACGACGCGGCCCGGCTGATGCGGGCAGCACACCGATGTGCGAGCCATCGACGTGGATCGAGATGACTGCGCCGTCGGGGCGCTCGAAGGTGGACGTGTTCGCTGCGATCGTCGAGGACACGAATCCAGCGGCGCTCACGGCCTTGGCCAGATCGCCGAGCACGTCGGCCTGCCCGTCAGGGTTGACGTCGATGTGAACGAGGTGACCGGCGGCCTGGTCGAGCGACCGATCGGCCCGGAGGTCGATGACGGCGTCGTCGCCATAGTCGACCGTGACCCAACCACCGCTGGCGATGGCTTCCTCAGCAGCGCACAACACGCTGACGACCTCGAGCCCAGAGCGGCCGTCGACGGTCGGGACCGTGCCGGTTCGGATGCACTCGACGAAGTGGCCGAGCTCCAGCTGGAGCGGCTCTTTGAAGTCGATGAACGGCGAGATGATGTCGCCGTTTCGGTAGGTG
>CALLIQ010000200.1 GCA_938008925.1 uncultured Acidimicrobiales bacterium | reverse complement strand
GGAGATGCAGACGGTTGAGCGCTTCGGGTAGTGCATGAGGACGGTCTCGATCGACCCGCCCTCGACGGTCCAGAGCTGCTTGACCGTCGAGCCATCCGACGAGCGCTGTTCCGTCTCGAGCTCGAGCGACGGCGTGAGCCGCTCAGCCAGCTCGGCTCGCAGCGCGCCGGGGAGCTCGGTGAGCTGATCGGGCGTGACGCCACGCTCGTACAGGCCCTTCCAGACTTGGTCGACGCGGTAGCGCGGGTGGTCGGCAAGCAGCTCGCCCAGCTCGTCTCGGGTGAGGTCCCAGGGTGATCGCTTGCCCGTCGAGGCGGTGGGTGTCACGAGATCGGTCATGTTGCGCGGCTCGTCATGTCTGGGGTGCGGACTCCGAGCGGCGCCAGGCTCGGTCGGTTCTGGAGATGTGAAAGCCGATCCGCTCATAGGTGCGGATAGCGGGCACGTTGTCGGCTTCGACGTAGAGCATGCCGGTCTCGAGTCCTTGGGCGTTCAGCCACTCGAGCCCGCTCACCGTCATCGGGACGCCGAGCCCTCGGCCGTGCACGGAAGGGTCGAGGCCGATCGCGTAGATCTCACCGAGCCCCTGCTCGTGATGGATCTTGGTCCAGCAGAACCCGACAACCTCGCCATCGACCTCGTGGAGGCGGATCCCCTCCGGGTCGTTCCACGGCTCGGCGAGACGGTCGGCGAGATCGGCGGGGGAGAGGTCGCCCTGATCGGGGTGACCGAGGAAGGCGCGATTGTTGACCTGGCGGAGCGCTTCGTCGTCGTGGCCGGGCACGAACGGGCGGGTCTCGATCGACGGCGAACTCACCGGGAGCGGGCAACGCATCTGGTGCAGCGCTCGGACGGGCTCGAACCCGCGGCGGATCGCGACCTCGTCGTGCCAGGGCTGGGCCGGCTTGCCCCACAGCTCCACCGAGGGAGCATCGTCCATCATCGGCGCAAGGGCGTCGAGGAGCGTGTCGAGCACCTGACCGTTCGGCCAGTTGTCGTTGTCGGACACGAGTGCGTCGAGCTGCAGATGATCTCGGCCTCGGCTCCCGGCGACGAGTCCGATGGGATGGCCGTTCTCCGCTCGACCGAGCGCTGCGAGGAAGCCGGAGCCTGGTTCGCTGATCTCGGCTTCCCACGTCTCGCTGAAGCGGTCGTCGCGGTCATCGAACGGCAGGGCGTGCTCCAGGAGATGTCGGGCGCAGGACACGATGCCTTCGCCAGCTTCTTCGGTCACCTCGACGTCCAGCACGTTCGCAGGCTACCGATCGCTGGCGCCGGGGTGTGAACGAGCGCTCGGAGCCTCACTCATCTTCGCGAGGCTGATGGCGTCCCCTGGGGAATCCTCATCATATTTGGGAACAATCACCCACTCTCGCGCGGCGCTGGTTTAACTTACGCGTCACCAGGTTCCCGCCACCTGGTAGCAGCGTCGTAGGGGATCCGCCGCCCCTCTTCGCGCCGCCGGCGCCCCCTTCTGGGGGCGCCGGTGTGTTTTTCCCGACACTTCGATTTCGGGAGGATCTCAGCGGGGAGCTGCGGGTCAACCACCAGCCCGGCGGGAGGCCTTTTCGAGCCGGCGCGATGCCATGACGAGTTGGCGTTCGACTTCTCGGAGTTCGGCGCCGACCTCGTCGTCTTCGGACAGATCGCCGCTGACCTCACGCAATCGATTGACGAGCTCGTCGAGGCTCGTGGTGATCGACCGCAGTGCACTGACGTCCAGACCCACGCCGTTCCCTTCCGTTGGTGCCAAATTCGGCTGTCCGATGGCCTCGGTACGGTACCGTCCGAGCAATGTTGAACCGGCTCGATCTCCGAGGCCGTGGTGCTGACATCGCCGACCAGCTGCCGCGTCCTGACATCCTCGATGGCGGATCGGGTGAGGAGCCCGTGGCCATCGTTCGCTCCATCATCGACGACGTTCGCGAGCGCGGCGATGCGGTCTTGCTCGAACTGACCGAGCGCTTCGACGGCGTCACCCTCGAGACCACCCGAGTCCCGGACGCACATCTCGACGCGGCAGTCGCCGCGCTCACCCCCGAGCTCCGTGCCGCGATGGACACAGCGATTGCCAACGTGGAGGAGTTCCACCGGCACCAGCTCCGCGAGACCGAGATCATCGAGCGACCGGGCGTGCGGATCGAGGCCTATCAGCGCCCGGTCGATCGCGTCGGCTGTTATGCGCCTGGCGGTCGCGCCGAGTACCCGAGCACGGTGATCATGACCGTCGTCCCGGCCCGGGTGGCCGGTGTCGACGATGTGATCGTGTGCGTTCCGCCGTCGGCCGAGCACGGTGGCATCGCGCCGTCGGTGCTCGCCGCGGCCCGGTTGTCGGGAGCCAGCGAGGTCCACGCTGTCGGCGGTGCGCAAGCGATCGCGGCGATGGCGTACGGGACCGACGCGATCGCGCCGGTCGACGTGGTCGCCGGCCCCGGCAATGTGTTCGTTGCGCTGGCCAAGCAGATGGTGTCCGGCGACGTCGGCGTGGCGGCTGCATTCGCCGGACCGTCCGAGGTCATCGTCGTCGCCGACGAGACCGCCGATCCGGCGTTCGCTGCGATCGACGTCATGGTGCAGGCCGAACACGGCCCCGACGGCCTCGCCTGGCTCGTGACGTGGGACGAAGCGGTGGCCGATGCGGTGTGCGCCGCGGGCGATGCCCTCCTCGCCGAGGCACCTCGTGCCGCCGACATCTCCGCGACGCTGGAGTCCTCCGGCTATGTCGCCATCGTCGACGACCGCGAAGCAGCGCTGGCCGTGATCGATGCGATCGCTCCCGAACACCTCGAGCTGCAGATCACCGACCCCGAGTCGTTGGGTCGGCGGGTGCGAAACGCCGGCGCCATCTTCTGTGGCAACCACGCGCCGGCCTCCCTCGGCGACTACGTGGTCGGCCCGAGCCACGTGCTCCCGACGTTCGGCTCCGCCCGGTTTGCCAGCGCCCTCACCGTCGCCGACTTCCAGAAGGATCACCACCTCGTCACCGTGACCGAGGAGGGGATGGCTGAGCTCGGTCCACACACGATGGCGTTGGCGAGTCAAGAGGGCCTTGCCGCACACATGGAATCCGTGCGGCTGCGCATGGCCAAGTCCGCTGAGAGCCGGGCGGCGACATCAGAGGCGGGACAGAGCTGATGGCTCGACCCCGCATCCGAGACGATCTGGCCGCCCTCGAGGGCTATCACTCGCCCCAGGTCGACGTCGACGTTCGCCTCAACACGAACGAGGCACCGGCCGCCCCGCCGGCCGGCTACGCACAAGCCGTCGCCGACGCAGCGACGTCGATCGACTGGCATCGCTACCCCGACCGCGGCGCGGTGGCGCTTCGCACCGCCATCGCTGGCCTCCACGGTCTCACGTCCGGCGACGATCCGGCTGCTCGGGTGTTCTGCGCGAACGGATCGAACGAGGTGCTTCAGACGGTCCTCTTGACGTTTGCCGGCCCCGGTCGCACCGTGCTCACCTTCGAGCCGACCTACGCATTGCATGGCCACATCGCTCGCCTCACGGGCGCGACCACGGTCGAAGGTGGCCGGACCGACGAGTTCGCCATCGACGTCGACCACGCTCGCGCCATGATCGCAGAGCACCGCCCAGCCGTGACCTTCGTCTGCTCGCCCAACAACCCAACCGGCATCGTCGAACCGACCGACACGATCACGGCGATGCTCGACGCCGTCCAGGCGGTCGACGGTCTCCTCGTGGTCGACGAGGCGTATGGGCAGTTCTCGCCGTGGTCGGCCACCGAGCTCCTCGCTGCGTCGGACGAGCTGCCCCTCGTCGTGAGCCGGACCTACTCAAAGACGTGGGCGATGGCGGGTGCTCGTCTCGGCTATCTGCTGGCCGCTCCGTGGCTCGTCGCTGAACTCGACAAGGTCGTGCTGCCGTATCACCTCGACTCGCTGAAGCAGGCCGCTGGTCTGGCCGCCCTCGACTTTCTCGACGACATGGAGCAACGCGTGGCGTCGATCGTCGAGGAACGAGGGCGAATCGAGACGGCGCTCGATGACCTGGCGTGCACGGTGTGGCCGTCTGGCGCCAACTTCGTGCTGTTCCGACCGCCAGCCGAGCGGGGTCTCGACGGCGACGCCGTCTGGCAGGGGCTCCTCGATCGCTCGGTTCTGGTTCGCAACACGGCAAGCTTGGAACATCTCGACGGATGCCTTCGGGTCACCGTCGGCACGCCCGAAGACAACACCGTCTTTCTGACCGCACTGCGAGAGGTGCTCGAGTCATGACCAACCAACGTCGCACGGCCACGAAGTCGCGGTCCACCAAGGAGACCTCGATCGAGCTTTCGATCGACCTCGACGGCTCCGGCAAGACCGACATCAGCACCGGCGTGCCCTTCTACGATCACATGCTCGATCAGATCGGTCGCCACGGGAACTTCGACCTCACCGTCAAGGCCGAGGGCGACATCCACATCGACAGTCACCACACGGTCGAAGACACCGCCATCGTCCTCGGCGAGGCATTTGGCGAAGCGCTCGGCGACAAAGCGGGCGTTCGCCGATTCGCCAGCGGTCTCTACCCGCTCGACGAAGCACTCGTTGAGATCGCGCTCGATCTCTCGGGCCGCCCGTTCTTCGTGTGGAACGTCGAGATGCCCGAGGCGATCCCGCTCGGGACGCCGCCGTTCGACCCGTCGCTCGCCGAGCACGTGATGCAGAGCTTCGCCACGGCGGCTGGCATCACGTTGCACGTCTCGCTGAAGGACGGCCGCAACGTTCATCACATCATCGAGGCATCGTTCAAGGGCCTGGCCCGCTGCCTGCGCGACGCCGTGCGCATCGAAGGTGGCGGGGTTCCCTCGACGAAGGGGCAGCTCTAGGTGGGGGCGCGTCCTCAGGTCGCCGTCCTCGACTACGGAATCGGCAACCTCCGCTCCGCCCAGAAGTCGCTGATCCGAGCGGGGGCTGACGCCGAACTCACCGCCGACCCGGAAACGATCGCTGCTGCCGACGGGGTCGTCTTGCCGGGGGTCGGAGCGTTCGGCGCGTGTATGGACGCCTTGGCCCGGACCGGCCTCGACGAACAAGCGCACGCCGCTGCGGCGTCCGGTCGACCGTTCCTCGGTATCTGCGTTGGCATGCAGCTGCTCTACGAGGGTTCCGACGAGACTCCGGAGCGAGCGGGGCTCGGCATCCTGCCCGGGCGGGTCGTGCTGCTCCCCGACTCCGTCAAGCGGCCTCAGATGCAGTGGAACAAGTTGGCCACCATCGATGCCGCTCAGCCGCTGCTCGACGATCTGGATGGTTCCTGGATGTATTTCGTGCATTCCTACGCCGCCGAGATGACCGACCACACGATCGCGACGACCGACTACGGCGGTCCCGTCGCCGCTGCGGTCGCTCTCGACAACGTCACCGCAACGCAGTTCCACCCGGAGAAGTCCGCCGACGCTGGTCGTCGGCTCCTCGAAAACTGGGTCGGCATGGTCGCGACGGCAGCGAACGACCTCCAAGGAGCCGGTTCATGACCGCCACACCGACCGACTCGCTCACGCTCTACCCGGCCATCGACCTGCTCGGCGGCAACTGTGTTCGCCTCTACCAAGGCGACTACGACAAAGAGACCGTCTACGCCGACGATCCGGTCGCCCAGGCGATGGCCTTCGTGAACGACGGCAGCGAATGGCTCCACGTCGTCGATCTCGACGCAGCGAAGACCGGAGAGCCGACCAACCGTGAGGTCATCGGCCGGATCTGTGCCGCCTCACCGGTTCCGGTGCAGGTCGGGGGAGGGGTGCGGTCGGTCGAAGCGGCCAAGGCGCTCTTCGACCTCGGTGTAACCCGTGTGGTCATCGGCACGGCGGCGCTCGAGAATCCCGAGCTGGTTCGAACCCTCGCGGCTGACCACCGCATCGCCGTCGGTCTCGACGCCCACGGCACCGACGTCGCCACCCATGGCTGGACCGAGCGATCGGGCCGGACCGTCGGCGACCTCGCCGCCCAGTACGCCGATGACGGGGTCGACGCTCTCGTCGTCACCGAGATCAGCCGGGACGGCACCCTCGAGGGCCCCGACGCCGAG
>CALLIQ010000199.1 GCA_938008925.1 uncultured Acidimicrobiales bacterium | reverse complement strand
GGTGCTTGCTGCGAGGTCTTTGCGAACCAATGAGAGAACCACTGCGCGTCCAGACGATCGATCCGGCTTCGGGCCGAGTCGATGACGACCGCTCGGAGACGAGGCGGGCCAATCTCGTTCTGGTTCAACCGGGTACGACGTTCCCGGCCGACATCGCACCACGATCGGCAGCCGCTGCAACCAGTGGGCCCTATCGCCGCTTCGGCAAGCGACTGATCGACATCGTCGGCAGCGCACTCGTCATCACAGTCGCCGCCCCTCTGCTGCTCATCGTGTGGGCTGCGCTTCGCGTCACGCTCGGCGGCGGCGTCGTGCTGCGCCAAGAACGAGTCGGCCGCGACGGCCAGACCTTTGGGCTGTTCAAGTTCCGCACGATGGAACTCGACCGCCGTGCCCGTGACACGTCGAACGTGATCTACAGCGGAACCGATCGTCGCGAGTGTCACAAGACGACGGCCGATCCCCGCCACACGCCCCTCGGACGGATCGTGCGGAAGTTCTCACTCGATGAACTCCCCCAGCTCTTCAACGTCCTCAAGGGCGACATGAGCCTCGTCGGGCCGCGACCCGAGCTCGCGTCACGAGCCGGCGACGCCTTCGTGGCTCACCACCGCCACGATGTTCGCCCCGGGCTCACCGGACCGTTCCAGGTCAGCGAGCTTCGATCGGCCGGCGACCTCGCGGCGGGTCTGAGCATCGACGGCAGCTATGCCGACACGGTCAGCCTGCGCAACGACGTCGGCTTCTTGTTCAAGACGATCGGCGTGCTGGTGCGAGGTACCGGCAACTAACCCGCTCCGTGCAACGGCCCCCGGAGGGAATCACAGCGCTCCGTGCAACGGCCCCCAGAGGAAATCACAGCGCTCCGTGCAACGGCCCCCGAAGGGAGTATCAGTCCCAGATCTTCCATTCGGCTTGGCCATTGGCCCACAGCCGATTGAGTTCGGTGTACTCACGGAAGGTGTCCATGCCCATCCAAAAGCCGCTGTGCTCCCACAGGCCGAGCTTGTTCTCACGAGAGAGCTCCTGAACGGGGCCCTGCTCGAAGAAGTGAAGGGGGTCGGGCAGCAGCCGCTCCAGGAACTCCTTGCGGAAGGCGAAGAAGCCGGCGGAGACCCAGCCTTCTGAGGGAAGCTTCTCGGCGAAGTTCGTGACGAGGTCGCCAGTGGTGCCCAGCTCGCCGTAGCGGCTCGTGGGATGCACGCCGGTGACCATTCCCATGAGGTCCGGAGACGACGCCAGCTTGTCGAGCTCGCCGGACAGGTTCACGCCGCCGACACCGTCGCCGTAGGACACCATGAAGTAGTCCTCGTCGAGCAGGTGGGCGACGCGTGCGAGACGACCGCCGGTGCCGGACTCCATGCCGGTGTCGACGAGGCTGATCTCCCAGTCCTCGAGTTCTTCCTTCTGGTGGAAACGAGGACCACCGTTGCCGAGCTCGAGGGTGAAGTCGGCGACGTTTTCTTCGTAGCGGAGGAAGTACTCCTTGATGTCCCAGGCCTTGTAGCCGAGGCACAGCACGAAGCGACGGAACCCATGGGCCGAGTAGAGCTTCATGATGTGCCACAGCACCGGCTTGCCGCCGATGTCGATCAGGGGCTTCGGAAGCTTCTCCGACGCCTCTCGGATCCTCGTGCCCTGGCCACCACAGAGGATGACGACAGGGATGTCAGCGGGGTTCGGTGTTTCGGACATGGTCCCTCACTTGCTCTTCTTGGAGCCGTTCTGCGATTCATCGTCGGCGTTTGCACGACGTGATTCGTTCTTCGACCGCTTTGCCCGGGTGCTTGACCCGTTCGTCGATCCACCGTTGCGAGCCGAGCCGGCCTGCTTGCCGACGGGCTCATCGAGAGCGACCGAGCTCTCGCTGCTCCGGCGGTCCGCACTCGAACGCGAACCGGAGGAGGTGGGGGACGCTGCAGCGCGTGAACCGGAGTCGCTCACGCGGGTCGTGTCGGGTGTCGACGGGCGCCTCGGCGGCGCCGATGGAACGGTTGCCACGAACGAATCGGGTGACGTCGTTCCTGCGTCAGCGGTTCCCGGCGCACGAGACGCCAGGCGGCGCGACGGCTCGGTGATGACCGGGAGGACGCGGTCTCGCACATCGCCGAGCTGGCGTGCCACCGCAGCCAGGTCATCGGCGCGCTGATCGTCGAGCGGGACGGCGAGCACGACAACGTCGACGACGTTGCACAGCTCAACCGTCGAGGCGGCGTCCATGAGCGGCCCGCCGTCGAACAGCACGACCTCGGCTGCACCACTCACCTTGGCGACGAGGTCGCCCATGAGCTCTCGACGAAGGGCGGTGCCTTTCTCGCCGAGACCGAGCAGTCGAACATCCGGCTCGCTGGTACGAGTGAAGACTCGCTCGACATCGTCGGAGGCGCCGAGCAGTGCTGGGATACCGCCGTGACGGTCAGCTCCGAACACGTCGGTGAGCCACGGATCGCGGCGATCGGCATCGACCACGACGACGCTGTACTCGGCAGCGGCAAAGCGTGCCGCCATCGCAAGGGTGAGCGTGGTGGTACCGGCGCTGCGCTGTGAGCCGACGACGGCGATGCGCAGCGTCTTGTTGATCTTCGCCATCGCCTCCGCCTGGACCGAGATCTGGTCGACGGTGGCGATGAGCTCTTGCGGGAGTCTGGTGAGTGCGACCAAGGGCTCTTGGCGGAGACTGCTCGAGCGTCGGACAGCGGCGACGACGGGGACGTCGACGATCTCTTCGACGGCCACCTCGTCGAGAACCTTCGAGGAGAAGCGAGCCCACAGCAGCGCCGTGGTGATGCCGAGCAGGGTCATGGCGACGAAGAACGCCATCTGGATCAGGCCGTTGGACTCGGTGATCGCAGCGGTCGGCAGCGTTGCCGGCTGCGAGACGGTCGTGTTGATCCGAGTCTCCTCGTTCTCGAGGTTGGACTTGAGCAACGTGATCCGAGCGATCTCAGAGGTGTAGCGGGCCTGGTCGGAGGCCGCCTGCGGGGCGACGGCGGACACCGGCGGAACACTGAAGTTGGCTTCGCCGATTCGGGCGAGGAACGGTGCGTAGACCTCGGCGATCTCGTCGTTCGCCGCGGTCAGCAGGACCTGCAAGTCGGCCAACTCTGCATCGAGCGCTTCGATCTCGGGGTTGCGGAGGTTCGCTTCCTCACTGGTGAGCCGGTTCATGTACGTGTCGACGATGGTCTGCGCCACCTGCTGAGCCGTTTCCGGATCGTCCTGACGAACGATGATCGACACGGAGTCGGTTTCGGCCGCCTGTTCGATCTCGGTCGCTTCTTCGACCTGT
>CALLIQ010000198.1 GCA_938008925.1 uncultured Acidimicrobiales bacterium | reverse complement strand
CGAGCGTCCAGTTGTTTCCGGAGCCGTCGACGGTGAGTGTGTACCCCGACACGGGAAGCGCGACGCCGTTCACGGTCGCGGAGACCGAACCGTCGACGAGGTCCTTCTCGGCGTCGATCTGGTCGCTGATCTCGGCGTTCTCGTAGGTGAGGCCGGCCGGAAGGGTCACGGTCACCTGGTAGGAGATGGTCTCCCCGATCGTTGCTTCGCTGGCCGAGTTGCCCGCTTCGGTAACGCTCGTCGCGGTGCGGACCTTGTCGATGATCGGGTCGGGGGTCGTGAGCTCGGCGTCTTCGTCGGCCGCGTCGGTGTTCGGCGTCAGGGTCGGGTCGATGTTGTCGGCCGGCACGAACGTGAACGGCGTTCCCGTGTTGGTGAGACCGGTGTAGGAGCGAACGCCAGCTCGGTTCACGAGCTGCGCTCCGGCGGAGACGCCCGCTGGCACGGTGACGTCGTAGGTCAGGGCGATCTGGGCGCCGCCGTTGACGCTGAGAGCTGATGCGCTCTCCCATTCGATGTAGCCGGCCGCGTTGCACGTGCCGCCATTGCTGATGGCGGAGATGTCGCCGCAGGTGATGGGCGACGGGAACACGTCGCGCACGAGAACGTTCGACGCGGTGCGCGATCCGCCGTTGGCGACGATCACCTCGAAGGTGACCTCCTCACCCTCCTCGACCTCGACCGAGTCGGCGGGAGCGCCGGAGACGGCGACGTCGTCGATGTCGAGGATTCCCTTGTCGAGCGTGAGCTCGGGCTCCGCCCATTGTGCGAAGGCGTCGTCGCGCTCCTGGAAGACGTCACCGGCGAGATTTCCGTAGCGGAACTTCATGAGGTTCTCGAGGAAGTCGCTGTCTTCGGCGGCCAATGGATCATTGGCGATGACCTGCACGACGACCTCGAACCGCTCGCCGCCCGCATCGACGTCGGCGAGATCCCACTGGAGCAGCGGGCTCGAGTCGCTGAAGGTGACGTCGCCGCCCGCGATCGTGTTTGCCGTGCCGAGCACCCAGCCACCGCCGGAGGCGGCGGTGTCGAGCTCGAACCCGTTCGGGAGGTAGTCCTGCACGACCGGACTGAGGGTGTCGAGAGCACTCGGGAAGTCGACGCTCAGTCGGAAGCAGACGCGATCGCCTGGTCGGTAGCTCGATGCGGTGTCGTCGTCGAAGGTGATGCCGGTGCCGTCACCGCAGGTGAGCACACCCGAACCGAGCGGAACGCTCACCTCCTTCTCGATCGTCGGCGAGCCAGCGGTGGCGCTTGCTGAGGAAGCGTCATCGAGGGCGACCACCGTGGTGGTCGACGCACCGATGATGACCGTCACGTCGGCGACGAGATCGGCGATGTTCGTGAAACTGTCATCGGACGCAACCGGCGACCCGGATGAGCCATCGCCCAAGCGATAGTCCTGGCGGACGGTGGTCTCGATCGTGATCGTGTCGACCTCGTTCGGCCCGGTGAAGCCGGCGACGTCCCAGGTGAGCGTGAGGGTGCCGTCGGGGTTCAGCGTGGGGCCGGTCGTCGGCGCAGGGTTCGCGCTGGTGAAGTCGACCGACGGCGGAAGGGTGTCGGACACCGTGATCGTGCCGGTGCTGGTCGCGTACTCGCTCGTCTCGATCTCGAGGGTGTAGGTGATCGCCGTTCCCTGCGAGAACGTCTCGGTACTCGAACGCTTGTGGAGGGTGAGGTCTTCGCCGACCACGTTCTCCGTCGTCGCCGACGACGACGCCGTGACACTCTGGTAGAGGCCGCTCGCCACGGCGTAGTTGCGGACGATCGCTTCGGTCTCGGTCGTGAGTGGTCCGGTGTTGTTGTCGAGGTTGGCGATGGGGTTTGCCGGGCCCGGATCGACGTTCTCGCGCAACGGCACCGCGGCGATGTAGTGGATGTCGAACGAGGCGTTCGTGGTCAGGTCGGCCGATCCTCGAGCGGCGACGATCGCCGCGCTGTCCCACTCGACTCTGGTGTAGACGCCGCTCGGAAGGGGTCCGACACCATCAGGATCCGTCGTCACGGTCGTGACCGACGAGGGAGTGACGCAGCCGAGGGGCAGCACCGGATCCACGGTGTCGTCGATACGGCCCGATCCCGGATACTCCTCGGTCGCCGGAGTGGAGTTGTCGACACCGCCGCAACCGAGAAACTCCAACGATGCCGGCAGGTAATCGACCACGCTGATGCCGGTGGTGTCGTCGATGGCGTTGTTCTGGACCGTCAGGGTGAACAGCGTCTTGTGGTCGTGCACGCCGCGAAGGAGTTCGTCCTCTTCGCTGTCTTCGGACTTCGTGAGCTGGATGGCGACGAGCGTCGTCGACGCGGTTGCGGTGTCGCTCCCCGTGTAGCTACTTTGCACGAGCGCGCCGTCGGAATCGACGGTCGGGAGATTCCGCGGGTTGCTGTTCACGGCTGCGGTGACGTTGTTGGTCACCATGTCGCCGAGGTCGATCGAGGCATCCGGCTCGATGGAGTACCCGAAGGAAAATGACGTTCCGGCCAGGGAGTCGGCGAGGTTCGACCAGACGAGCACCGTCGACCCGTCGAGCTGGGGGTACTGCTGCGGTGCCGGCGAGGACGAGCCACCGACGTAGGACACGCCAGCGGGGATGACGTCGTGGATGAGGAGGTTGAACCCGTCGGTCCCCGTCGGGTTCGACACGACGAGCTCGACGGGGATCGCTGTGCCGAGCAGTGCTTCCGCCGGCATGGTCTTCGTGACCGAGATGTCTGGGGTTCCGGCGGCAGACACCGGCGGTGTCGATGACGTCGCCATGGTCGCGGCGACGACGACGAACGCCGCGAGGCATCGGAGAAGCGATCGGGTGCGCCGGCCTGAGTTGGGGCGAAGTCGATCGATAGACGTGGGGGCGATGGCCATCGTTCTCGGTGGATCCTGTGTTCGAGCGATACCGGACGATCGTGAAACGACAACAAGTCATCAGCTTCAACAATCGTCTTCGGAGTCGGCTCGACAGGCCGAGAAGTGAGGGGCGGAGCGCCTTCTCGAACGGGGAGGACCGATGTGCTCAGCCCGCCCGGCGAATTTGCGTCAGGCGGTGGCATCACCGATGAGCTCGATGGCCTCGTCGCTCATCTTCTTGCGCGTCTTGTCGATGATCGCCGCCAGGTGATCGGCGTCGAGCCGCCCGGTCATCG
>CALLIQ010000197.1 GCA_938008925.1 uncultured Acidimicrobiales bacterium | reverse complement strand
GATCCGCGGTGGCGAGAAAGACTTCGGGCGAGAGGCGATCGACGCGATCGTCAAGCAGGTTGAGGATCGGCGCGACTCGATGGTCGTGATTCTCGCCGGTTACCCGAAAGAGATGGCCGAGCTCGTGTCGGCCAACCCCGGGTTTTCGAGCCGATTCCCGAAGACCATCACCTTCCCGGACTACGACGACGACGAGCTGCTCGCCATTCTCGAGCTCATCGCCGACAACGGCCGCTACGACCTCACCGAGGATGCGCGAGCCGCAGCGCAGGCGTGGTTCGGGACCTTTCCTCGCGGACACGGTTTCGGCAACGGACGTCTGGCCCGCAACCTCTTCGAAGCTGCGGTCGCCCGGCACGCCACCCGCCTCGTCGACGTCGCCGATCCGACCGACGAACAGCTGACGACGCTCGAAGCGGTCGACATCGCGTCGGTTCCATCGGGGCAGGACGACGACGAATCCCCGGTCGATCACCCGTCAGGACCCGAGCCCCATGAGGACGATTCCGACCCTGTTGACGCATGAGCGAATCGTGAGCGTGTGGTGAGCGACTCGTGAGCGGTTCGAATCGAGTCGCGAGCGGCATCTTCGCGTCACGAGCAGCGGGTTTCGCACGAGAGATCGTGCTCAACATCGCACTCGGCATCTCCCCCGCCGCCGACGCGTTCCGAACCGCGATGCGGGTCCCGAACCTGCTGCAGAACCTTCTCGGCGAAGGCTCGATCTCCGCCGCCTTCGTCCCGGTCTATGCGCGGTTGGTCGAGGACGAAGACCACGACGCGGCCCGCAAACTCGCGTCGCAAGCACTCGGCTCGCTCACCGCCGTCGTGGTCGTCGCCGTCGGCCTCATCGTGTTGGCTGCTCGTCCGCTCGTGTGGCTCACGACGTTCGGCGGGATCGAAGGCGAGCGGTTCGAGCTGGCCGTCGAACTCACCCGAATCACTGCGATCGGCCTCGGCTTCCTCGTGATCTCGGCCTGGTGTCTCGGCATTCTCAACGCCCACCGCCGCTACCGACTCTCCTACTCGGCTCCGGTGCTCTGGTCGGTGGCTCAGATCGTCGCACTCGGCGGCGCCGTGCTGCTCACCGACTCGTCTCAGCGCGACACCGTCCGGCTGGCGGCCTTCGCCGTCGTGGTCGGCTCGATTCTGCAGCTCGCCGTGCAGGTCCCAGCGGTACGGACCTTGGCGGGACTGCGACCGTCGCTCCGACGCGACGAACCAATGCGCGAGGTCTTGAGCAAGTTCGGCCCGGCGGTCGGCGGCCGCGGCGTCGTCCAGATCGGGAGCTACATCGATCTCGCACTCGCCGGACTCCTCGCCTACGGGGCCCTGGCCACCATCGGGGTGGTGATGCCGCTCTACCTCATTCCGATCGCCGTGTTCGGGTTCAGCGTCGCCGTTGCAGAGCTGACCGAGATGAGTCGATCGAATGGCGGCAACCAGGCGATCGCGGGTCGAGTCCGGATGGCTGAGCGCAAGGTGCTGCTCCCCGCCGGGCTGATCGCCGCCGGCGCCCTCGGCGGCGGCACCATCGTGATCGAGTCCTTCTATCAACAGACCAATGAGTGGCTCGGCCGAGGCGACTTCACGGCGGAGAACACCCAAGTGGCTGCGGCCACCCTCGCCGCCTTCGCTCTCGGCTTGCCCGCGACGATGACCGCTCGGGTCAAGCAGAACGCTCTCTACGCCCTCGGTGACGTGAAGGGCCCGGCCCGCATTGCCGCCGTTCGGCTGGTCGTCGCCGTCGTCGTCGGCTTCATCGCCATGCTCCAGCTCGATCATCTCGCTGCTGGAGAACTCTCGAGCGCCGAGTCAGCGGTGCTCGAACCAGCGATCGGTCTCGCCATCTCCGACGGCCCGCTCGGCACCACGCGGGTCGGCGATTTCCCGAACTGGCCGATCTGGGAGGTGCTCCCCCACCGCGAGCAGCTCACCGATGAGAACACCAACGGCACGTCGCTCGCTCATTTCGGCCCCGTCGGCCTCGGTCTCGGATCCGCCGTGGCGTCGTGGGTCGAGTGGCAGCTGTTGCGTCGACGCCTGCGTGAGCGTCTTCTCCATCCGATCTCGAGCGGCCTCGGTCCGTGGGTCGCCATCGCCGGCTTCGCCACCTTCATCGCAGCAAGGGTCGTCGTCCGCGTCGACCTGCCACCGTTGGTGAATCTGTTCGCACTCGGCGTCACCGCACTCGCCGTCTACATCGGTTCGTTGTGGTTCATCGGGGTCCGACCGCGCTCCAGCCGCTGAGCCACCTCTCGTTCATCCGACTACGATCGCTGCATGTTCAAGCTCATCAAGCGCTGGTGGAAGTACACGACGGCAAGGCTCACGGGGTCGTTCAACGAGAACGCCGACCCGAAGATCCAGCTCGAGCAGGCGATCACCGAGGCCCAAGAAAACCATCGTCGGCTCAAGGAGCAGGCGGCCAACGTGATCGCCAACCAGAAGCAGACCGAAATTCGTCTCAACCGGACGATGGAGGACTACGAGAAGGTCGCCAAGAACGCTCGCCAGGCCGTGATGATGGCCGACGAAGCGAACAAGAAGGGCGACGAAAAGAAGATGTCGGAGTACACCAGCGCCGCCGAGAGCTTCGCCAACCGGATGATCGCTCTCGAGCGCGAGGTCGAAGATCTCAAGTCGCTGCACCTCCAGGCGTCGCAGGCCGCCGACCAGGCGAAGGGCGCCGTCACGCAGAACTCCGCTGCGCTGCAAAAGAAGCTCACCGAGCGTCAGAAGCTCCTCAGCCAGCTCGATCAGGCCAAGATGCAGGAGCAGCTCAACACGGCCATGACCTCGCTCAACGAGCAGGTCGGCCAGGACGTGCCGAGCTTCGAAGAGGTCCGTGAAAAGGTCGAGAGCCGTTACGCGAAGGCCAAGGGCGCCGCCGAGCTCAACGCCGACTCCATCGAGACTCGCATGCTCGAGGTCGAGCAAGCATCGATCAACGTCGAAGCGCAGGGTCGCCTCAGCGAGATTCGTGCCCAGCTCGGGCTGGCTCCCGCCGAGGGAACCGAAAACCTCGCCGAGACCGCCCAGGTCCAGGCCGAGGGCGAGACCGCCTGACCCAGGCCCTCGGAGCGCCTCGCCCAAGTGCTCCAATCGAACACCGTGCTCCATCGAGCACCGTTTCGGCACTCATCGTCGTCGCAACCGCGATCGCGGTGGGTGCCGACTCGCGTCTGGGGTCAGGGAAGCACGACGAGAGCGTCGCGATGGACGACCTCATCGGTGAGCTCATCGGGCAGGTCGGCGGTCTGCGCGCCGGCGTGGCGCGTCAAGTCATCGCTCGACCACCGAACTTGGCCTTTCGCGAACACCACACCGTCTTCACCGACGACCTCGACCGCATCCTCGGGACCGAACGTGCCGTCGACGCTGATGACTCCTGCGGGAAGCAGCGAACGCCCGCCTTCGGTCAATGCCTTCACCGCACCGGCGTCGACGGTGATCCGGCCGCTCGCCGGCAGCGCGAAGGCGATCCAGAGTTTGAGGGCGGCGAGCCGACTCGGCCGTGGCCGGAACCGCGTC
>CALLIQ010000196.1 GCA_938008925.1 uncultured Acidimicrobiales bacterium | reverse complement strand
ATGACGACGCCGACCCCAACCGGAACGACGACGGTCACGGACACACCAACCGAACCGATCATCGATGGAACCGACGATCTCACGATCGTCGCCGACGATGCGCTGACTGACACGGCCACCGGCTCCGCAGTGACGTCGACGTCCGGCGGTCGGCGCGGCGTCACCGACATCGACCTCAAGAAGTGGGCCGGGATCATCATCCCGCCCGTCGCCGGCATCGGTGTGTTCTTGCTCGCGTGGGCTGCGCTCGCACCGCAGGTCAACACGTCGCTCGGCGCACTCCCCGGACCGGCCCAGGTGTACGACGCCGGACAGGGACTCTGGGACGAATACCAGGCCGGACGAGCCGACGAGGCGGCATTCTATGACGCCCAGGATCTGCGAAACGAGGAGCTCACAGCGGCGGGACAGCCGACGCAGGACTTCCAGTACAACGGTCCGCCAACGTTCCTCGACCAGATTTGGACGAGCCTGCAGACCGTTGCGCTCGGCTTCTTCATCGGCACCGTGATCGCCATTCCACTCGGGCTGTTGAGCGGACTGTCGACGCTGTTCCAGCGATCGATCAACCCTCTCGTGCAGATCTTCAAGCCCGTCAGCCCGCTCGCATGGCTCCCGATCGTGACCATGATCATCTCGGCGACGGTGACGTCGTCGGACCCGATCCTGCCGAAGAGCTTCATCATCTCGGCGCTCGTCGTGACCCTCAACTCGCTGTGGCCGACGCTGATCAACACCTCGGTCGGCGCATCGTCGATCGACAAGGACTTGCTCAACGTCGGCGCCGTGCTGCGTCTCGGCTGGTGGACGAAGTTGCGCAAGATCGTTCTGCCCTCGGCGCTCCCCTACATCTTCACCGGCATGCGGCTCTCGCTCGGCGTCGGCTGGATGGTGCTCATCGCCGCCGAGATGCTCGCCCAGAACCCAGGGCTCGGGAAGTTCGTGTGGGACGAGTTCCAGAACGGCTCGAGCCAATCGCTCTCCCGGATCATGTTCGCCGTCCTCGTGATCGGCGTGATCGGGTTCCTTCTCGACCGGCTGATGGCGATGGCCGAAGGCTTCGTCTCCCGGAACCGGGTGGCGTGATGGGCCAGGCGTTCCTCTCGCTGCGCAACGTGACGAAGCACTACCGAGACGCCTCGGGAGCCACCACCGAGGTGCTCACCGGACTCGATCTCGACGTCGAAGAGGGTGAGTTCCTCGCCATCCTCGGATTCTCCGGATCGGGCAAGACCACGCTGGTGTCGGCGCTCGCCGGGCTGATCGAACTCGACGCCGGCGAGATCACCCTCGACGGGAAGGTCATCGACGGGCCTGGCCTCGACCGCGGCGTCGTCTTCCAGTCGTACTCGCTGATGCCGTGGCTGACCGTCGAGGAGAACGTGCGCCTCGCCGTCGAAGCGGTCCACACGTCGATCTCGAAGGCGGAACGGGTCCAGCTCACCGCCGACACGATCGAGCTGGTCGGCCTCACCCACGCATCCGGCCGCAAGCTCGCCCAGCTGTCCGGTGGCATGCGGCAGCGGGTCGCCGTCGCTCGCGCCCTGGCCGGCAAGCCAGACGTGTTGTTGATGGACGAGCCACTGTCGGCGCTCGACGCGCTGACCCGGGCCAAGCTGCAAGATGAGATCGAGCGGATCAGAAGCCAGGAGCAGCGAACGATCGTGCTCGTGACCAACGACGTCGACGAGGCGTTGCTGCTCGCCGACCGCGTGGCCGTGCTGGAGCGAGGGCCCGGCGCGTCGATCGCCGAGATCTTCGACGTCGACATCGAACGGCCGCGAGATCGAACGGAGCTGAGCAACGACCTCTCCTTCACCGCCCTGCGGAACGAGATCGCCAACTATCTCGACGCCATGAACGGCGGCGGCGATCAGGTGAGTGACCAGGTGAGCGAGATCGACGTGTCCGACCAGGCCGGCTCCACAGCGCTGCCGGCGATCGAGCCGATCGACCTCGACCCTCCGAAGGCCTACCTCGATGCCGCCGAGTCGAACACGACCCGCCGGTTCCTCGAGTACTCGGACCTCCGCAAGGTGTACCCGACCCCGACCGGGCCGCTGACCGTGGTCGAGGGCATCGACCTGCATCTGAACAAGGGCGAGTTCGTCTCCTTGATCGGGCATTCCGGATGTGGAAAGTCGACCGTGCTCACGATGACGGCCGGCCTCAACGAGATCACCGACGGATGGATCGCCCTCGACGGCCGCTACGTCGAGGCCGCCGGACCGGACAAAGCGGTGGTGTTCCAGGCCCCGTCGTTGTTCCCGTGGCTGACCGCTCGGGAGAACGTCTCGCTCGGCGTCGAGCGGGTCTACCCGAAGGCGACCAAGGCTGAGCGCTCCGACATCGTCGAGTACTACCTCGAACGGGTTGGTCTTCGAGCGGCGATGGACAAGCCGGCGAGCGAGCTGTCGAACGGCATGAAGCAGCGCGTCGGGCTCGCCCGAGCCTTCGCATTGAGCCCGAAGCTGCTCCTGCTCGACGAACCCTTCGGCATGCTCGACAGCCTGACCCGGTGGGACCTGCAAGACGTGCTGGTCGAGGTGTGGAACCGGACCGAGGTCACCACGATCTGCGTCACCCACGACGTCGACGAAGCGATCCTGCTCGCCGACCGGGTCGTGATGATGACCAACGGGCCGAACGCCCGCATCGGTCGCATCCTCGAGGTCGACCTCCCGCGACCTCGCGATCGAAAGGCGCTGCTCGACGACCCCCGGTTCTATGCCTACCGAGAGGACGTCCTGCGTTTCCTGGCCGAGTACGAGCACGGGGCGCACGCGGTCGGTGCCTGATCTCGGCGCAAGCCCGACCGAAGAGCTCGTCGCCACCCACTGCCCCTACTGCGCTCTCAACTGCGGGCTGCAGCTCGAGGTGCGGGGTGGGCGGATCGCGAAGCGCGTGTCGTGGAAGGGGTCGCCGCTGACCCGCGGCGCGCTGTGTTCGAAGGGCATGACCGCGCACGAGCAGGTGCACCACGGCGACCGGCTTCGTCGCCCGCTCGTTCGCCGAGACGGCGATCTCGTCGAGACCAGCTGGGCCGAGGCGCTCGATCGAGCAGCGGAGGGCTTCCTTCGCATCGCCGATCGTGACGGCGCAGCGGCGAACGCCGTGCTGTCCGGGGGTTCGCTCACGAACGAGAAGGTGTACCTCGTCGGCAAGCTCGCTCGGCTCGCGTTCGGCACACCGCACGTCGACTACAACGGCCGCTTCTGCATGGTCTCGGCTGGCAAGGCGAACATCGCCGCGTTCGGGGCCGACCGAATGATGACTCCCCTGAGCGAACTCGAGAACGCAGAGGTCGCCGTCGTGGTCGGGGCCAACCTGTCGGCTGCGTTCCCGGTGGCGTTGCCCAAGCTCCTCGACGGTGTTCGCAAGCGGGGCGGCCTGGTGATCGTCGTCGATCCACGACGATCTCGCTTCGTCAAAGACGATGACCTCCACCTCGCCATCCGGCCCGGCACCGACACGACGTTGTTCAACGCGCTGCTCGTCGAGGTGATGCATCACGGCGAGATCGCCGGCGGCTTCATCCGAGATCGGACCTCGGGGTTCGACGCCCTGGCCCGCTCACTCCGCAGCTTCGACGTCGAGGCGGCAGCGAGCGAGTGCGACATCGACGTCGAGGCGATCCGAGACGCTGCCCGGGTGATCGGGGGAACGAAACGCTGCATGTACCTCCACGGGCGAGGCCCCGAGCAGCAGGTCGGCGGGGTCGACAACGTCACGTCGATCATCAACCTCGGCTTGGCGCTCGGTCATGTGGGCGGCCCTGGCCGCGGCATCGACATGCTCACCGGCCAGCGCAACGGACAGGGCGGGCGCGAGTGGGGCCAGCGCTGCGACCAACTCCCGGCCGGTCGATCGATCGAGAACGACGAGCATCGCGAAACCGTCGCCGAGGCGTGGGGCGTGGACGCCGCGGCCTTGCCACGGGCCGGGCTCACCTACACCGAGATCCTCGACGCCGCCGGCGAGGGATCGATCAAGGGCCTCCTCGGCATCTGCACGAACATGAGCGTGTCGGCACCCGACCTCACGAGGGTGGAGCAGCAGATGGCGGCGCTCGAACACGTCGTCATCATCGATCCGTTCTTCTCTCGATCGGCTCGCCACGCCGACGTGGTGCTTCCCGGCTCGACCTTCGCCGAGGAGAGCGGAACGATCACGACACTCGAAGGCCGTGTGGTTCGCATCGACCAGGCGGTCGATCCCATCGCCGGGCTCGACGACATCAAAATCATTCGTGCGCTGGCCGAACGCCTCGGCGCGCCGTCCCACTTCGAATTCGACGGCGCCGAGCAAGTCTTCGAGGAGATGCGGGTGGTGAGCGCCGGCGGGTTCGTCGACTACTCGGGCATCACCTACGACCGACTTCGCCGCGACGACGGCGTCTTTTGGCCCTGCCCGGCACCGCATCACCGCGGCACGCCCCAGCTCTACACCGAGCGGTTCGCCCACGCCGACGGGCGGGCCCGGTTCACTCCCGTCGAGGCGACGCCACCGGTCGAGCCGGTGGACGCGAACCGGCCGTTGGTGCTCACCACCGGTCGGGAACTCGCCCAGTTCCTCTCCGGGAACCAGACCATGCGGATCGAAGCACAGCAGCGCCTCGCCCCGGTTCCGATCCTCGAAGTCCATCCCGACACGGCCGCCGAGCACGAACTGGAACCCGATGGGTTCGTGCGAATCACCAGCTCGGTCGGGTCATCGGTGATCGGTTGGCGACCAAACGTCGATCTCCGACCCGACACCCTCTTCCTTCCGTATCACTGGCCCGAGTGCAATCGGTTGGTCGCCGCTCATCTCGACCCGATCAGCAAGATCCCGGCCTTCAAGTACACGGCGGTCTCGATCGAACCGGTTCTGATCGAATCGCTCGAGACGGTTCCCGTCGTCGACCAACTCTCCGTTCACGAAGACGTCATCGTGAGCACATGATCCTGCGATGAAGGGTTTCTACGGTCATCACATGCCCGATCTCTCCGGATCAAGCGACCCCGAGTCGACGGACGCCAACCAGACGGTGGCGGCTCGCCCCTATCTGATGGCGTGGCGTCTCGACGGACGGAAGGTCGTCGTGGTCGGTGGGGGGTCGATCGGTACCGGCAAGGTCGAGACCTTGCTCGGATCGGGCGCACGGCTCATCGTGATCGACCCGACACCGTCGGCCCGAGTGGAGGATCTCGCCGCACGAGGCGAGCTCGAGCTCCGCCGCCGACGGGCCTGTCCGCTCGACCTCAGGGGCGCCTCGCTGGTCGTTGCCGCGACCGGTGAGAGCGACATGAACCGCAGGGTGCGCCGGTGGGCGACACTCGGCGGGCTCCTGAAGGGGGTCGTCGTGAATGCCGTCGACGACACGGCCAACTGCGATGTGACCGTGCCAGCGGTCATCCATCGTGGACCGGCGACCGTGGCGATCACGACCGGCGGTGCGACGCCCGCTGGGGCTCGGTTCGTGCGCGAGGAACTGACGAAGGCCGTCGACGACGCATTGCCGCCGGAGTTCGGTGCCGTGCTCGATCACGCGGCGAGCGCACGACACGAGCTGCGCGAAACGGGTCGTTACCGCTACGACTACCCGAGTTGGCGCCAGGGCTACTTCGAGCCCGCCGTCGCCGCCCTTCGTTCCGGTGGCGTCGGCGCCGTCAAGGGCCAGCGTGACGCATTCGTCCACTGGTTCTCCTCCACGACAGATGGGCCAGGCACGCCCAATGCAGCCGCGACCAATACCGCCACACCCAATACAGCCACACCCAATGCCGCCGCACCGCTCGAGTCCTCATCCCTCGAGATGTCAGCTCGCCCACTGCGCGCCGGCCGGGTCTCGTTGGTGGGAGCGGGGCCCGGCGGTGCCGATCTGATCACCGTGCGCGGGTCGCGAGCGCTGGCATCCGCAGACGTCGTCGTCTACGACCGGCTCATCGATCCGGAGCTCCTGAACCTCGCACCGCCGGCCGCGGAACGCATCC
>CALLIQ010000195.1 GCA_938008925.1 uncultured Acidimicrobiales bacterium | reverse complement strand
CGTCAAGCCCTTCGCAATCGCCGAGCTGATCGCCCGGGTGCAGCTTCGTCTCCAACAGCGCGGCGCCAAACCCGATCGAGCGGTCCTCCGCTGCGCCTACCTCGAACTCGACGACGATGCCCACCGCGTGACCCGGGCTGGCGAGGTCGTCGAACTGTCCCCCACCGAATACCGACTCCTTCACGTGTTGCTCAGCAACACAGGGCGAGTACTGAGCCGAGCGCAACTACTCGAGCACGTGTGGAACTACGACTTCGATGGCGACTCATCCGTAGTCGACACGTACATCAGCTACCTCCGCCGCAAGCTCGATCAGACCGAACCGAAACTGATCCACACCGTCCGCGGCGTCGGCTACACGCTCCGAGTCGACGGGTGAGTCTGCGGTCGCGCCTGCTCGCAGGCCTCGCGGTCGTCGTCACGGCGTTCGTCATCGTCGGTGTGATCGTCATCGCGTCACAGCGAACGCAGCTCGTGCAACAGATCGACGAGCGGCTGGCGACGGTCGCCCCACTGAATGACAGCCAACCGAGGCGTCCCGTCGGCGCCGAGCCACCGAACCCATCACCGCAACAGCGGGTGGTCGACACGCCGCTGTCGGACCTCTACATCGCCACGCTTCAACCCGATGGTTCGTTCGAGGTCATCGTCCAAGGTCTGCTCCTCGACACGACACCCGAACTCGACGCGCTGCCCGACGACGTCTCGTTCGACGTGCGCACCTTCCTCCAGCTCGAATCCGAAGACGGTGCCGTCCAGTTCCGGGCCCTCGTCAATCCGGCGGGGCCGGCAGGTCAACAGTCGATCATCGCGGTGCCGCTCACCGACGCCCAGGACTCGATCCGTCAGCTCACCATCAGCCTCGTGCTGCTCGGCGCGTTCGTCGCCGCGGTGCTCGCCACGCTGGCGTGGTGGATCGCCAGGCTCGGTCTTCGCCCGATCTCCACCATGACGGCGACGGCCACAGCCATCGCCGAGGGCGAGAGTGAGCAGCGGGTGCCGCTCATGGATGACCGGACCGAAGCGGGTCAGCTCGCCGCCGCGTTCAACACGATGCTCGATCAACGCGAGGCGGCCGACGATCGCCTTCGCCAGTTCGTGTCCGATGCGTCCCACGAGCTCCGAACACCGCTCACCTCGATGCGCGGCTACCTCGACCTCTACACCCAAGGCGGCTTCCGCAAGGAGGGGCAACTCGACGACGTCATCGGCCGAATGCAGTCCGAGACGAACCGGATGTCTCGGCTCGCCGAAGACCTCCTGCAGTTGGCTCGCATGGACGAGGAGTTCACACTGCAGCGCGAAACCGTCGACGTGGCTGATCTCGTCAGCGATGTCGTCGCCGACAGCCGTGCCGCGCATCCCGAGCGTCGCATCGAGATGGAAACAGCTGCTGGACAGGTTGTGTCGCTCGACCGAAACAGGGTCGAGCAGATCGTCGGCGGCCTCGTGTCGAATGCCCTGACCCACGCACCCGACGCCACGATCCGCGTGCATTCCGGCGTGTCGGAGGGTGTCGTTGCCATCTCGGTGCGCGACGACGGTCCCGGGCTCGACGCCGAGCAGGCCTCGAAGGTCTTCGAGCGGTTCTATCGAGGCGCGCCGAACCGGGCGAGAACGTCGGGTGGTTCCGGCCTCGGGCTGGCGATCGCGAAGACGATCGCCGAGGCCCACGGCGGCACCATCACGCTCGACACCTCCCCCGGTCGAGGCTGCGACTTCACGGTGCGTCTACCGGTCGATTGACGTCGAGCGCCGGCCGCCACAGCGGGCCGACGGCCGCACCGAGGGCGAGAACGTTGAACACAGCGTTCCACGGCGTTCCCGAACCGATCGACCCGAGGCTGTCGAGGACGAACCAGGCGACGAGACCGGTGACGACCGCACGCCGCACACCCTCGGGCGCAGCGTCGTACACCCAGGCCCGGAGGAAGAAGATCATCACGCCCCAGCCGAAGAGGAACCCGCCGGTGAGTGCCGACAGGAAGCGAGTCGTGCCTCCTGCGAAGGTCTCGGCATCGCCACCGGGGCCGTTGAGGATGTCGAGCGTCCAACGCGCCAGCTCGCTGCTGCCCTCCATGGTCGCGAGAGCGAAAACCGGGCCGAATGATCCGACGACGATCGACGTCACGAGGAGGTAGGTCTTGTGCGAGGCGACCGTCGGACCGCGGCGTGCGGACTCGGTCGTCGGTCGGGCTTCGGGGGAGGAAAGAGCGTGGGACATGAGTGCCTTTCAGTCGATTTGTAGTGATCACTACACTAAATGTAGTTAGCACTACAATCAACCCCGTCATCATCTTCAAGGCCAGCAAGTGGCCTCGGCTCCCCCGCACGACTAGACCCGAGCCATGGTGATTCCGGCATCGCTGGTCGGCATGACGGCCGGCCCCATCGAGCACGACGTCGACGAGCGGTGGACGATGGCCTACGCCGCCTCGCTCGACGACCACAACCCGGCGTACTTCGACACGACGGCCGGCAGGCCACTCGTCGCCCACCCCGTCTTTGCGGTCTGTCCCGAATGGCCGGTGATCGTGGCGTCGCGTGATGCATCACTCGCCCACGGCGTGACCGAGGCCGAAGTGCTCACGTCGATTCACGCCACCCACGACACGACGATCCACCGACTCGTCACGCCCGGCGACCGACTCACCACGACGCTCGAACTCGTCGCCCTCGAGCAGATCAAGCCAGGGGCGATGAACACGACGCGGCTCGTCACGGTCGACGCCGACGGCGAGTCGGTCACCACCACATCGCAGTGCGGCATCTACCTCGGCCAACACACCGACGCCGACCTGCCCGATCGGGGCGGGCCTGATCCGCTCGAGGTCGGCCGCGTTGGCGACCCGATCGAACTCGAGGTGCCCATCGCCGCCGGCGCTGCTCACACCTACACCGAGTGCGCTCGGATCTGGAACCCGATCCACACCGACAAGGCGGTGGCGCTCGCCTCCGGCCTACCGGACATCATCTTGCACGGGACGGCCAATCTGGCCCACGGCGTGACCGCCGTCGTCGACCATCGGGCCGATGGCCGTCCCGAACTCGTTCGGCGGATCGTCGGCCGCTTCGCCGCCATGGTCGAGATGCCATCGACGATCACCGTCCGCCTCTGGGATGACGTCCCGCTCGATGCGACGGGCGACGGACATCGCGCCGTTCCGTTCGAAGTCCTGAACGCGGACGGAGCCCCCGCCGTACGAAATGGCGCGGTCGTGCTGGGTGAGCCCGACTAGAACAACCTTCACGAGCGCCGCGCGAGTCCCCGGGAATGGCTCGCCGCCCTCGGGCACCATGACTACATCTCGACGAGGACCTCGTTGACCGACACCGATGGAGGGCCGACGAATCGCTCGG
>CALLIQ010000194.1 GCA_938008925.1 uncultured Acidimicrobiales bacterium | reverse complement strand
CTCGGGCCCCCCGTCGTAGACCATGCCGAAGGTCCGGCCGTCTTCCCATTTCACGTCGTTCGCTCGCTTGTCGGCGAGTTCGGACATCACGTCGTCGATCGAGCGGCCGGTCTGGGCGAAGCCTGTCATGGCCAAACAGTGGCACTGCGAGTCGAACCCGTCGAGCGACCCACCGACAATCGATCCCACCCAACCAGTCGCTCCCTCGACAACCCGTCACGAATCTGAGGTCGAACCTGTCACGACCTCTGAGGTCGGACAGGTGTGCCAGTGCCCAAAACCCGCTGAATGAGTGGGTTTGACCTGTCACGTCTCTGAGGTCGTGACAGGTGGTGGGGCACGAATTGTGGGGGAGCGTGCAGGGGTCGACTGGCCCATTTTCGTCAGTGGGCTGCGAAAACGACCCGATGTCACCGGTGATCACGTCCTCGACCGGAGACCTCCATGGTGTGGCGACCACGACATCTGATCCGAGCTCTGCTCGGCGTCTTGCTGATGCTGCCGTTGGTGGCTGGACTCAGCGCGTCACCGGCAGCGGCGCTGGGGGAGACACTCGTCGTGGTCTTGGACCAGCGAGACGGCACGCCCGACTTCGACGCTGTCGATGGGCCCGGACTCGACTCGAGTGATGGCAACGGCATCGTTCGAACGAACGACAACCTCACCTACCTCGTCGAAATCAGCGTCAACGACGCGCCGGCGACCGACGTGTCGTTCACCCTCCCGCTGCCGCAAGGGGTGGAGCTCGACGCGGTGCCTCCCTACTGCGCAGCCGGGTCGTCGCTCACGCCCGAGACGCTGCCGCCGCCGGTGATCCCGACGCTGTCCACCTCGTGGACGGCGCTCCCAATCCAGACCCTCGTCTGTGTCGTCGGTGCCCGCACCGCCAACTCGACCTTCACCTACCCGGTGGTCGCAACGGTTCGTCCCGAGGTTCCCAACGCAACGGTGCTCGACCCGGCGATCGCGTCGTCGAGCTCAGCGGACGTGTCGGCGCCATCGATCTCGAACCCCGTGTCGGCGACCGTGTCGGCTCGGGCGCAGTTCGACCTCGCCAAGAACTCGATCGCCGAGATCGAGAACGCTGGCTACTTCTCAAACGGTGGACTCCGTACCTGCGCCGACGGCTCCGGTCGAACCTGCCAGGAATACACCTTCCCCATGCTCATCTCGGCCCCTGCGGGCGGCCGAGGGACGAGCCCACTGCAGGATCCGGTCAGCTTCGTCGACGATCTGCGCCCCGAGGTCTTCTACGGCCCCGACGTCCTGACCGACCCGGACTACATCGCCGCAGGAGCGAACGCAGCCGCCACCTACGGCCCGATCCTGCGTCGCTGCCGTGCGCTCAACTGGTCACAGCCGAACGCTCGGTTGTCCCTCGGGGACGAGACGAACTCCGTCCGCGAGTCCGGTACGACCACGTGCACGCAGACCGGACCGGGCCAACCGGTCAACATCTCGATCTCGGGCATGGACTCGACCGCCTACACCGTGCCGAGCGAGGCCTCGCGGCCCGACGGCCGCGTGCTGCCCGCAAACCGTGGGTACGTGTACAGCTGGGCCATCACCGTGCAGATCCCGATGCAGGCCGTCGTCGATCTCGGTATCGAAGGCGGAGGCGGGTCGACCTGGACCCGTGCGTGGGACAACCAGTTCACCGACTTCGCACCGGTCGGCTTCGACGGCGTGGCGAACGATCCCGACGCGCAGGACGCCTTCAACGACCACCGAGCGAGCACCACCGTCGCCCAGACCACGGGCGGATTCGACAAGCACTTCGTCGGAGTCCCCGGCAATCCCGGCAACGTCGCCCCGCGTGACTTCAACCCGGGTTGGGCGGTCTATGAAGGCCCGGCCGGTTCGACCGGACTGAACTCCGGCGAGGGCCAGGTCTTCCCCGGCCAGCAGATCATCTCGAACATGCGCTTCATCGCTCGGGGCGGAACGACGGGTAGCGACGTGTCGTTCCTGGCATGCGACACGTGGGATCCGACCCTGCTGCAACTGTCCGCCGATGCCTACGAGGGCTCGACCGTCGCCCGAGCCCAGTCGTTGCCGTCGAACGGCGAAGCGGTGTGGATCTCCGGCTACTACAACGACGGCGCGTACGCCTCCCCGACGAGCGGGCCGGCGCTTCCGACGATGGTGGTCGAGTACGGCAACGGTGTCGGCGGTGCTCGCACCGACTGCGATGACGCCGACTCGCCGAGCGGCTGGCACAGCGACCCGGCCGACGTGCCGGGCAACGACCCGGCCGAGGCAGCGAACGGTGTCTACACGGCGGTGTCCCAGGTCCGGGTCCACCTCATCCTCCCGCCGTACTCGGTCGGCACCGGCACCTACGCCTGGGTGTCGATCGGCCAGCGAGCCACCCCCGGCCTCGCGGTCAACACCATCATCCCGAACTGGGCCTCGCGAAAGATCGCCTACGGCACGGTCGACTTCGATGCCATCAAGGACCGCTCCTACCGATGGGCCGTCTCGACCTACATCCCCGACACCAACGTCGGTGCTCGCGGTGACCGCGTCCGCGCCGGCGGTGCGGTGGTACGCCTGACCAAAGACGTGAAGAACCCCCGGACGGGAGCGTGGGTGTCGACCACCCCTGCTGTCTCGGGCGGACAAGACGTCGAGTTCCGACTCACGCCGACACTGGTCGCCGGCGTCGACTTCCCCATCGAACTCCCCGTGCGAGTCGAGGACTGCTTGCCAGCCGGTGAGACCTACCTGTCGTCGAACCTCGACCCCTCGATCGTGCAATTCGGTGCGCCGGCCGACGCGGAACTCCCATGCCCGGCGACCCAGACCTACATCCGCTGGGACCTGGCCGATCAGCTGATCAACACCGCCATCACGCCCATCGAATACACGGTGCGCATCGCGTCGACGGCCACGTCGGGCGTGAAGATCAACACGGCGCTGGTGTCGACACCGAGCGACCCCTCCGCCGCCAGCGAGCGTGGCGACCAAGCGGCGGTGCAGGTCACCCAGCCATCCGGCCTCGCCCTCGACAAGGTCGCCCTCACGCCGATCGTCGAGATCAACCGACCGGGCGAGGCCAACCCCGCTCCGCTCCGGTGGCGCCTCTCGCTGCTCAACATCGACACCGACCCGGGCCCGACCGATCCCGACATCATCGACCTCCTCCCGCGCGACGGCATCGGCCTCACGAACTACAGCGGCACGCTCGAGTTCGATGAAGCGACGGTCACGGCTGGCGGCTCGACCGTCGAGATCCTCTACACCGCAGCCGACCCCGCCGACATCGATGTGGACGCGCTCGATTCGAGCAACGACGCAGCGACTGGGTCGACCGTGTGGTGCGATGCACCGTCGGCCGGCACCGTCGTGCTCGGCGACGGCACGGCAGCGGACTGTCCGACCGATCCCGGTGCCGTGACCGGGCTCCGGATCCGTCGGCCCGGTGCGTTCGGTCCCGGCGCCACCATCTCGGTCGAGGTGACCATGACGCCGCGGGGCAACGCAGGCGGCGACCTCTACGACAACGAAGCGTCGGCTCGCGCTGTCGGGCAGGCCCTGCCCGTCGGACCCGTGCGTTCGGCCGAGCGGGTCGTCGACTCGTCCATCGGCGACCTCGTCTGGCACGACGTCGACGGAGACGGAATCCGCGATGCCGGTGATGATGGCATCGACGGAGTCACCGTTCGCCTGAGCGGCACCGACTCCGACGGCAACTCCGTTGCGATGTCGACGACGACCGCCGGCGGTGGCGTGTACTCGTTCGAGGCGCTCCCCTCCGGGGACTACGAGGTGACCTTCTCGTTGCCGCCGACCAGCGCGCTCGGAACGCCGGTGTTCACCCACGCCTCGGCGGGCATCGACACCGACACCGACTCCGACGGCGATCCAACGACCGGCATCGCCGCCGTCACCCTTTCCGCCAACCAAGACCGTGACGACATCGACCAAGGCGTGTTCTACCCCGACCCTTCGATCGCCATCGTCAAGCAGATCGACGGCGACGACGCAGCGACGTCGCCGGGCGTCACCGTCGAAGTGAACGCAGCCATGGCGGTCACCTTCGACGTGTCCAACACGGGCAACGTGGCGCTCGACCCCGTCGTCGTGTCCGACTCGACGATCGCCGCCGGCGACATCAGCTGTCCGCGAACGACCCTGTTGCCCGGCGAATCGATGCAGTGCACGGCCGCCCACCCAGCCCCCGCCCCTGGCGACGTGCACGTCAACACCGCAACGGCCATCGGCTCGCCCGTGGCACTCGCCGACGGCTCGACCTTCCCCGACGTTCGTGATGCCGACACCGCCTACGCGACGACCGACCCGGCCTCAATCAGTGGTCACGTGTTCGAGGACGACGACAACGACGGCGTGATGCAGACCGGCGAGGCGGGGATCGGAGGCGTCACGGTCACGCTCGTCGGCGTCGACATCTTCGGCGATGCCGTCAATGACTCGACCACGACGAACCCGGACGGCTCGTGGTCGTTCGACGATCTTCCCTCTGGCACCTACACCGTCACCGAAACCCACCCGACCGACTATCTCGACGGTCTCGATGCGGTCGGTCCGGCCGGTGGCACCGTCGCCGACGATGAGCTCTCGTCGATCGTCGTGGCGGCCGGCGACGACGCGACCGACAACGACTTCGGTGAACTCGTCGGTGCGTCGGTCTCCGGCGTCGTCCGAGACGAGTTCGGCGAGCCGATCCCGGACGTGACGATCACCCTCACGGGCACCGACGACACCGGCGCCATCACACCGGTCGTGATCACGACCGGACCGGATGGCTCGTGGTCGTTCGAGGATCTCCGCCCCGGCGACTACACCGTCGTCGAGACCCAACCCGTCGGCTTCGGCGACGGCGTCGATGTGGCCGGCACGGCCGGCGCGACCACCTCGACCAGCGACCGCATCGACGTCACGCTCGCCGCCGGTGACGCATCGATCGACAACGCGTTCGTCGAGACCTACGCCTCGATCTCGGGAACGACCTTCCATGACCTGGACGACGACGGCGTGCGAGACGATGGCGAGAATGCCATCGCAGGCGTCACGATCGCGCTCCTCGACGAATTCGGCGGCGTCGTCGACTCCACCGTGACCGACGCCGACGGCTCCTACGTCTTCGACGGTCTGCTCGCCGGCACCTACTCGGTCGTCGAGACCCAACCCGCGTCCTACAACGACGGCATCGACACCGCCGGCGACCTCGGCGGCGACACCTCGACCGACGACACGATCGCTGGCATCGTCCTCGGCGCTGGTCGAGAAGCCACGGGCTACGACTTCGCCGAGGTCGGCACGGTCGTGACCGGCACGGTGTGGCGAGACACCGATGTGAACGGCGCGATCGATGCTGAGGAGTCGACCCGACTCGGCGATGTCACCATCCGCCTCCTCGACTCGGCTGGCCGAGTCGTCGCCACCACCACGACCGACGAGACGGGCGCCTACGTGTTCGGCGACGTCGTCCCCGGCGACTACACGGTCGAGCAGATCCAGCCCACCGGCTACGGCTCGACCACACCGAACGCTCTCGCCATCACCGTTCCCCTCGGCGGTTCCTACGACAACGATTTCGGCGAAGATCTCGGATCGATCGCCGGCACGGTCTGGCAGGACGCGGATGGCGACGGTGCCCTCTCCGACGCCGAGGTCGTCGAGCCCGGCGTGCGCGTCAACCTGCTCGACGCTGACGGTGAAATCGTCGCAACCACGGTGACCGACGATGACGGCAACTATCTCTTCGACGAGCTCGTGACCGGCACCTACACCGTCGAGGTGATTCGCTCGACCGGTGCGTCGTTCACGCTGACCGATTCGGGTGACGACGACCGGATCGACTCAGACGTCGCGTGGCGCGACGGCCAGCGCACCTCGATCGTGCTCGAGGCCGAGACGTGCGCTGGGTGCACGGGGCTCGTGAACGCCGTGACCGACGTCGATGCGGGCGTGGTCACCGATGGCGTCGACCTCGCCGTCGACAAACAACTCACGACCTCGGGCACCGTTCGGTCCGGTTCCTCGGTGACCTGGACGATGACGGTCACCAACGAGGGCATCGTCCCCGTCGACGGCGTGACCCTGGTCGACCCCTTGCCGAACCGTCTCACCTTCCAGCAGGTCGATGCGCCGGGTTGGAGCTGCGACTTCTCGACGGCCACGTCGACGCTGACCTGCGTCGCCGACGACGCCCTGATGCCAGGCGAGACCGCGCCCCCGCTGGTCCTGACGACCAGGGCATCGGCGACCGAAGCGACGACCGCGACCCCCATCGTCAACGAGGCCACCGTGTCGGCGACCATCAACGGCGACGGCGAATCGGATGCGACGAACAACGACGACACGGCCGTGCTCACCGTTCAGCCGCCACCGCCGCTCGCTTTCACCGGCGCCAGTCTCTGGATCGCGATGGTCGGATCGATCCTGATGCTGCTCGGTCTCGGCTTCTGGCTGCTCGCCCGCCTCGGGCGTCGGGTGGAAGAGAACTAGAGCGGAAGTCGGACGGCGAAGGACGCCCCGCCGAGGGCCGCGTCGCCGATCGTGATCGCCCCGCCGTGGTCGTCGACCAGCTCCCGGGCGATCGCGAGTCCCAATCCCGAGCCGCCGGTGGCGCGAGCTCGAGACTCGTCCAGCCGGGCGAAGCGCTCGAACACGTGCGTTCGCTGCTCGATGGGGATGCCGGGGCCGTCGTCCTCGACGACGAGGCGCGCCCCGCCGTCGACGTGATCCAATCGGACAGAGACCTGGCCGTTTCCGTAGCGGGCGGCGTTGTCGACGAGGTTGGTGACGACCCGGTGGAGGGCGTCGGCATCGCCGTGGAGGCGGATCGGGCTGACGGACTGCGTGATCTGGACGTCGCCGTGACGGCTCGCCGCCTGGTTGACCGCCGAGCGGACGACGTCGTCGAGGTCGACGTCTCGATGAGCTCGAGTCGCCCCATCGCGTCGAGCGAGGACGAGCAGGTCGTCGACGAGGCGGGCGGCTCGATCGAGTTCCCGCACGCTCTCGTCGAGCAGGCTGTCGCCCGCTTCCTGTTCGCCAGCGGGCGGGCGACGCCCGGCTTCGATCTCCAATGCGGCCTTCACGCCGGCGATCGGACTCCGGAGTTCATGCGCTGCGTCGGCGACGAAGCGTTCGTTGGCGGTGACCGCCGATCCCAGACGGTCGATCGTGTGGTTCATCGAGTCGCCGAGACGCTCGAGCTCATCGCCGGTCTCCGGCACCGGCACTCGACGGTCGAGGTCGGTCGCCGTGATGCGGTCGAGTTCAGCCCGCATGGCATCGACGGGCTGCAGCGAGCGGCCGACGAGCCACCGCGTGGCGAGCCAGCCGAGGACGAGTGCGGCAAGCGTCGGGCCGAGGACCCAGCCGAGATTTCGGACGAGGAACGGAACGAAGAGCTCTTCGCTCGCTCCGACCACCACCGTGTCGCACAGGGTTTGATCGACGCAGGCGACGCCGCTCAGCACGAGGTCGCCAGCGTCGTCTTCGAGACGGATCGTCAGCACCTGATCCTGCTCGGTGGTGAGCGCCCAGATCTCCTCGACGATGATCGTTTCGAGCTGGTCGTCGAGCTCGCCGGTCTGCCCGATCACGCCCGCCTCCGCGTCGAGGGTCAGCGTCAGCGGATCGACGCCGCGGTCGAGGGTCACGACCGGCGAGGACGGATCGTCGGTCTCCGACAGCTGGAAGGCGGCGAGCTCGACGGCGTTGGTCAGCGACGTGTTCGTCTCCTGCCAGCGCTCGAAGAGGACCGAGACGGTGGCGACGAGCATCAGCACGCCGATGGAGACGGCGACGAGGGCGGCGAGGCGAGCCCGAAGCGAGGCCACCGTCAGCCGCCGGACGCGTTGAGCCGGTAGCCGATGCCGCGAATGGTCTCGATGGCGGCCCGCCCGTACGGCTCGTCGATCTTGCGGCGGAGGTAGCCGACATAGACCTGGACGACGCTGGCATCGAGCTCATCGCCAGCCCACACGTGTTCGATCAGATCCTGCTTCGAGACCGGCTCGCCAGCCCGGTGCATGAGGTAGCGGAGCAGGCTGAACTCTCGGGGTGTGAGCTCGATCTCGTCGTCGCCGCGTCGGCACACCCGGTCGGCCGGGTCGAGCGACAGATCGCCAGCGGTGAGCGTCGCCGGCCGCTCCGCCGGGCCTCGACGCAACAGCGCCCGCAGCCGCGCCAGCAAGACGACGAGCGAGAACGGCTTGGTCATGTAGTCGTCAGCGCCGGTGTCGAGCCCCTCGGCCTGGTCGTAATCGCCGTCCTTGGCGGTGAGCATCATGATCGGGGTGTTGATGCCCTTCTCCCGCAACTCGCGACACACGACGTAGCCGTTCATGCCGGGAAGCATCACGTCGAGCACGATGGCGTCGTAGGCGTGCTCGGTGGCTCGCCACAGGCCGTCGTCTCCCCGATCGGACACGTCGACGGCGTAGCCCTCGGCTTCGAGCCCCTCTCGCAGAGCCCGTGCGATCAATGGCTCGTCCTCGACGATCAGGATTCTCACGGCGGCCCATGATCGCACCGCTCGGGTGAATCGGCGAGGGACCGTTCTCAGCGTTTTCTTAGGGAGTCTTTGGGATCTCTTTGGCGCACTTCTTCATCGTCGTCGGTGTTGATCGAAACGGATCGGTCACGCCAACCCGAAGGAGCACGCCATGACCGACTCGCCCACCCCCAAGCCCCCCGTGAACCCCACCTCTCGCCCAACGGTGGAGACCGCTGGCGAGCGTCGCAGCCGGTTCCGCCGAGTTGCGTTCGCAGCGGGAGCCCTCGCCGTCGTTGCGACCACCGCCGTCGGTGCGCCCGCCGCAGTCCGGGCCCTGTCGGACGACGTTGCGACGGCCTCGGCGCCACGCACGGCGCAAATCCAAAACGGTGACCCTCTCACGATCGACCTCGGCGACGTCACCCTCGACGAGCTCTCCGCCGAACTGGCCGACATGGGCCTCGAGCTTCGCATCGGTTCCACCTCGGTCATGCAGTCCGAGCTCGACCACAGCGAAGAGGACCGCGTCGGTGGCCAAGACGCAGAAGACCGGGACGGGGATGACTGGGATGACGACGACTGGACCGACGAGAACTGGACCGATGAGGACTGGGCCGATGAGGACTGGGCCGACGAGGACTTGGAGGACGGCGACCACGAGGATCAGGGCGATCACGATCATGACCACGGAGAGGACGAAGAGCCGCTCGGTTCGTTCCCGATCGACGGCGACAGCATCGACCTGTCGAGCGCATCGTCACCCGAGGTGGCCGAACAGGCCCGT
>CALLIQ010000193.1 GCA_938008925.1 uncultured Acidimicrobiales bacterium | reverse complement strand
ATCCAGCTCACGTGGCGCGAAGGCGTCGCGATCGTGGCCGATCCCATCACGCTCCAGGAGTTCGACCGGTTCACCTTCGAAGGCGAAGGCTGGGGCCTGTGCGATCTCGGCGAGCAGCTCGTGATGAGCGACGGCACCTCGGTCCTGACCTTGCGCGACCCCATGAGCTTCGCCGAGATCGATACGGTCGCGGTCACCCGCGACGGAGATCCCGTCGAGCTCCTCAACGAACTGGCCTGTGTCGGAGAATTCGTATGGGCCAACGTGTGGCTGACCAACGAGATCGTGCAAATCGACCCCTCGACCGGCGATGTGATCGCCGTCGTCGACGCGAGCGCGCTGGTGCCCGATGGCATCACCGATGAAGAGGACGTGCTCAACGGCATCGCCTATAACCCCGTCGACGGCACCTACTTCCTCACGGGCAAGCGGTGGGACGTCCTCTACGAAGTCGACTTCGTCGACCGATAGCAACGGCACCGCTCGGGCGGTGCGTCGGGCCGTTGTCGCCATCGCGTTCGTCCTGTTCGTCGCCTCGTGTGGCGATGACGGCGAGCCGACGTTGACACCAATCTCCACAACCGTGACGCAGGACGACACCGTCACCAACAGCGGTGCCGACACCGACAGCGACACCGATACCGGCACCAACAGCGGTGCCGATCAGACCGAAGAGCCAGCACCTGCCGATCCAACGCCCGACGGGACCGACGAGGCGATCGAGGACGACGTGCCGCCAGAAGCGCTGCTCGAACCGCTGACGGGCAACTACTCGGTCGAGATCATCACCACGCTCCCCCACGACTCGACCGCGTACACCCAGGGTCTCGAGCTCGACGGCGCGCGACTGCTCGAGACCACCGGCCTCTACGGCATGTCCCAGCGACGATGGATCGACACCTCCACGGGCGAGGTCACCGCCTCCGTCGATCTGCCAGAAGAGTTGTTCGGGGAAGGGGCGACCATCGTCGACGGAACGATCCTGCAGCTCACATGGCAGGCCGAGATCTTGCTGGTCGCCGACGGAGACTCCCTGGTCGAGACCGGTCGCGGCGCCTACAGCGGCGAGGGTTGGGGCCTCTGCTTCGACGGTGCACTCGTCGTGATGTCGAACGGCTCGTCGACGCTCACCTTCCGAGACCCCGACACCTTCGACGTGGTTCGGTCGGTCACCGTGACCGACGCGAATGGCGTTCCCGTCGAGCAGCTGAACGAGCTCGAGTGCGTCGGCGATCAGGTGCTGGCGAATGTGTGGGGGCTCGACTCGATCGCCGTGATCGATCCCGTCAGCGGCGCGCTCGCAGCCGTGATCGACGCTTCTTCGCTCCGTCCTGCCAACGCACCTGCCGACGACCTCGACTACGCCCTCAACGGGATCGCTCACGTCGCCGAGTCCGACACCTACTACCTGACCGGCAAGTGGTGGGACGTGCTCTACGAGGTCCGACTCGTGCCCGGGTGAGCAGGCCCAAGTGGACGCTCGGGTGAACCACTCACGTGAACACTCAGACGAACGCTCAGGCAAACACCGCCGGCAGGTGGGTGAGCATCCGCTCGAGGATCTCGTCGCCGGCCGGTGAGAGCAGATGATCGGCATCGGGAATCAACCACAGGTCGCCGGCACCGGCCAGCATCCGGACCATCTCGCTCGATTGGTGCGGGAGGATCGCATCCCGGGTGCCATGCACGAAGAGAAGATTCCGATCACCGAGCTTCTCCGCGATCTCGCACCCTGCTGACTGCGTCGCGAACGTGACGACGCCGGGAATCGACTCGACGTCGAGATGGGCGGCCGCTTGGATCGCGACCGCGCCGCCGAAGGAATGGCCGAGCGGCACGAACTGCCGGGCACCGTGGCGCGCCGCGAGCTCCATCGCGCACAGGGTGTCGTGCACGCAGGTGGGGAGATCGTTCGGTCGTCGATAACTGACCCGCAACACGCCGATGCCCTGAGCTGCGAGCTCGGTGCCGAGCCGCTGATAGAGGCCCCCGTCGGGCCCGAGGAGCCCACCCATCGCACCGCCGACACACACGACGACCCGCTCGGCCTCCGGGTCGCCATGCCAGAGGATCGTGAGCAGGCCACGGCTGGTGTAGAGCTCCAGATGATCGAGACCGTCGGTGACGTTGACGGTCTGCATGGCGAGCAGGCCAAGGCCGTCGAGCGGTGTTTCGGGCTCTGCTCCCTCGTCGACCGCTCTCTCGTCGACCGCTGCCTCGTCCACTGCCCCTTGATCACCCGCAGCTTCGTCTCCCGTTGCATCGCTCATGTGCTGGTCCCCGATTCAGTCGAAATCGAAGTCGAACACGTCGTCGAGCAGGTCGGCAAACTTGTTCTTGCGCTTCTTCCGCTTCTTCTTGCGCTCGCGATCGCGATCCTTCTCACGGTCGCGGTCACGGTCTCGGTCTCGGTCCCCTGCATCGGAGCGGGGCGGCGGCGGTTGGCGTGGTGGCGCAGGGGCCGACGCAGCAGGGGCCGGGCCGGACCGCACGTAGTCGCCACCGATCCGGTCGGCGACATCGAGCAACGATTCCAACTCGCCCCGATCGAGCCACACGCCCTTGCAGCGGGGGCAGTAATCGACCTCGACTCGATGACGGACCACCGGGACGAGGGTCTCGTCGGTGCACATCGGACAACGCATCAGAACATCCTCTCGTGAGGTGGACCGCTCGGGACACCGGGGGGAAGACCGAGTTCGACCCTGGCCTCTTCGATCGCCTGCAGCCG
>CALLIQ010000192.1 GCA_938008925.1 uncultured Acidimicrobiales bacterium | reverse complement strand
CATTCACGTGATCATCGTCGCGGTGGAGATCGCCGCCTTGGTGGCCGTCGTCAGAATCGTGCGACGCGAGAACGATCCGGTGCCAGACCTCGCAGGCTGACCGCAGCGCCCGCGTGGTCGAGGTCGGCCCTACGTGGCCGGCGGGAGCAGGCGGATGCCCAGCTCTTCGAGCTGTCCGTCGTCGACGGGGCCGGGCGCTCCGGTGAGCGGGTCGATTCCCGACTGCGGCTTGGGGAATGCGATGACCTCGCGGATGTTCTCTTCCCCGGCGAGGATCGCGGCGAGGCGATCGATGCCGTACGCGAAGCCACCGTGAGGCGGTGCGCCGTACTTGAACGGCTCGAGGAAGAAGCCGAAGCGTCGGTCGGCTTCTTCTTCATCGATGCCGAGCAGCTCGAACACCCGCCGCTGGAGCTTCGGGTCGTGGATTCGAATGCTGCCCGAGCCGAGCTCCCAGCCGTTGAGCACCAGGTCGTATGCCTGAGCCCGCACCGACATCGGGTCGGACTCGAGCGACTCGATGTCGTCGGGGTGGGGCTGGCAGAACGCGTGGTGACCGGGCTTTGGACGACCGGAGGTGGCGTCGACGCCGACGAACAGCGGGAAGTCGGTGACCCACAGGTACTTGTATGGCCCTTCGCTGACCGGTGGCCTCCCGATGCGGTTGCGGAGCTCGCCGAGCACCTCGCAGGTGGTCGACCATTCATCCGCGATGACCAGCACGAGGTCGCCCTCGGCTGCGCCGGTCGCCGCGATGATCGCGGTCGTCTCGGTCTCGCTCAGGAACTTGGCGACGGGCGACTCGAACTCGAGGTCGCCGCTCTCCCCCGCCCGGATCTTGAGCCACACCATGCCCTTGGCGCCGAAGCTCTTCGCTTCGTCGGTGAGCCCGTCGAGCTTGTTGCGGCCGTACTGGTCTGCGCCCTCGTCGACCTTGATCGCCTTGATGCTGCCGGCGGTGGAGAACGCCTTGAAGCCGGTCTCGGCGAAGATCGGGGTGAGCTCGACGAGCTCCATCCCGAAGCGGAGGTCGGGCTTGTCGGAGCCGAAGCGCTCCATGGCGTCGTGCCAGGTCATGCGTTCGACCGCGTCTGGCCGCACGCCGGTCACGGCCTCGGCCGCGTCGAGCACGCCGATCTCGGCCGCTGACAAGACGTCGTCGACGTCCACGAAGCTCATCTCGAGGTCGAGCTGCATGAACTCGTACTGACGATCGGCGCGCAGGTCTTCGTCTCGAAGACACCGAGCGATCTGGAAGTACCGGTCGAGGCCACCGACCATGAGCAGCTGCTTGTAGAGCTGCGGCGACTGCGGCAGCGCGTAGAAGTTGCCGGGCCGCTGGCGGGACGGAACCAAGAACTCTCGCGCCCCTTCGGGGGTCGACGGCATGAGCATCGGGGTCTCGACCTCGACGAAGTCTTGGCCGACCATGGCGGAGCGAATCGCAGCGTTGACCTGGGACCGGACCCGCAGGTTCTTCTGCATACGGGCACGGCGAAGATCGACGTATCGATGCTTGAGGCGCACGAGCTCGTCGACGTCGTCGGCTCGCTGGTCCATCGGGAACGGCGGCGGCTCGGCGATCGAGAGCACCTCGACGTCGCAGTCCTTCAACTCGATCTCGCCGGTCGGGAGATCGCGGTTGACGGTGTCGTCGGTTCGAGCGACGACCGTGCCCGTCACCTTGATGACGTACTCGGAGCGAACGTCGACGTCGTTGTCGACCACGCACTGCGTCACGCCGCTGTGATCACGAATGTCGACGAAGGCCAGGTGCTCGCCGTGCTCGCGTCGACGGTTGACCCACCCGGTGAGGGTGACCTGGGTGTCGACGTGGTCGAGGCGGAGTTCGCCGCATCGGTGGGTGCGCATCATGACGGAAGCAGTTCCTTGATCGTTGCGAGCATCTCGGCTCGGGGGACGACGACCTGGTCTCGGTCGTCGAGCAGTGGGCGGACGCTGACGGTATCGGCGTCAGCTTCGTCGGCACCGACGATGACGGCAACCGGTGCGCCGGAGCGGTTGGCGGCCTTCATCTGGGCCTTCATGGAGCGGTGGTCGAAGCTGCGATCGACGGACAGGCCACCTCGTCGCAACTCATCGGCGATGGCGAGGCCGTCGAGGCCTCCCGTCGTGGCGACGACCCAGACATCGACGGTGGTGTCGGGTTCGGCGAACACGCCGGCCGCGTCGCAGGCGAGGAGGGTTCGATCGATACCGAGGGCAAAGCCGACGCCGGGTTCGTCCGGCCCTCCGAGATCGGAGACGAGGCCGTCGTAACGCCCGCCCCCGCCCACCGCGTTCTGGGCGGCGTCGAGAGACCCAGAGGTGAACTCGAAGGTGGTTCGGGTGTAGTAGTCGAGTCCCCGCACCAGGCGAGGGGCGAGCGTGTAGGCGATCCCGAGCGAATCGAGACCCGACGTCACCCGTTCGAACGCGGCGGCTGCGTCGTCGGACAGGTGGTCGGTGATCAGCGGTGCGGCCGCGATCAGCTCGGCGTCCGGCGGGCGCTTCGAGTCCAGCACGCGCAGCGGGTTGGTCTCGAGTGTCACCCGGCTCTGCTCGCTCAGCGCATCGAGGTTCGATTCGAAGTGGGTGCGGAGTGCGTCGAGATAGCCCGGCCGGTCGGCCTTGTCACCGAGCGTGTTGAGCAGCAGCGTGACGTCGTTCAGGCCGAGGCGTTCGTAGAAGCGGACGGCGAGGGCGATCAGCTCGGTGTCGAGGTCGGGGTCGTGGCTGCCGATGACTTCAGCGCCCACCTGCTCGAACTGGCGATAGCGGCCCTTCTGCGGCTTGTCATATCGGAACGCCGGGCCGGCGTACCAGGCCTTCCACGGGATCAGCTGCCGGTTCTCGGCGAAGGCCCGACACACCGACGCGGTGAACTCGGGTCGCAGAGCGATGTGGCGATCGCCTTTGTCGCGGAAGTCGTACAGCTCCTTGGACACGACATCGCTGGCTTCGCCGAGGCGCGTGAACACACCGACGTCTTCGAACATCGGGAGCGCGACCTGGCCAAAACCGGCTCGGGTCGCCTCCTCGGCGAAGATCTCGGTGAAGGCGCGCCAACGATCGGTGGTCGGTGAGAAGAGATCTCGAGTCCCGGGAGCGGCTTGAAACGTTGGGCGTGCCATTGCCGAGCGAGGATAGAGCGACCCACTCGCGCCCTGGCGCTCATTTCAAAGGGGCCCGAGTCGACCGCCCAGGATGAACGCAGGGTCGACCCTCTTGCCTGGACATCTGCTATGCAGTATACTGTGTTGATGGGTAGCAGCTGGATCAACGACGTCCGTCACACTCGGATCGCCAAGCGAGCGGGATGGGTCGCCCCGTCACTCGCCTTGGCCGTCCTGGGCGGGGTAGTCCTCGGGTTCATGCTCGGGTGGCTCCTGTACTGGGCCTTCAACGTCATCGGCGTCTGGACCTATTGCGACTCCCGGGGATCGGAAAGCAGCCGGACGCAGCGCTGGTTCAAGGCGCTCAGCATGGTGCTCGTGCCCACCGGGGTGATCGCGCTCCTGGCGGGCGGCGGCGGTATGAGCGGGATCGATGCCGCTCACGCGAACTCGAACGGCGACGAGATGCTCAAGGCTTTGACGGCGTCAGGTCCCGGCTCGCCTGGCGCATCCGGCGGCAGCGTCTGAGTCGAGCCGTTCGCTTCGCGAAATCAGCGGCCCTGGCCGGGCATGACGCGGTAGGCGTCGTAGACGCCGTCGACGCCGTGCAACGATCGCAGGAGCGAATCGAGATGGCTCGGGTCCGCGATCTCGAAGTCGAACGTCAACTTGGCGATGCGGTCATCGCCGGTGACCGTCGTCGAACCGACGATGTTCACGTGATGATCCGAGAACGTGTTGGACACGTCGAACAGCAAGCGCGAACGGTCGTACGCCTTGACCTCGATCGAGGCGACGAAGTCAGCGTTTGATGCGTCGGAGTCCCACTCGACGTCGATCAGGCGATCGTTCTGCGTGGCCGACAGCGACAGGGCGTTCGCACAGTCGGCCCGATGGACCGACACGCCGCGGCCGCGAGTGACGAAGCCGAGAATCTCATCCGTCGGCACCGGCGTACAGCAGCGGGACAACCGGATGAGCACGTCGTCGAGACCTTCGACGTGCACACCGACGGAGCCGGCCCGGCGGCGACGCTGACGACGAGCGGTGACGGGCAACGATTCTTCGGTCCGGCCGCCCGTGCCGTCGAGTTCCTTGGCGACTCGGGCCGCGATCGAATCGCCGGAGATGTGATGTTCGCCGACCGCCGCCTTCAACGCGTCGACGTCTGCGTAGTTCATACGCTCCGCGACGGTGTCGAGCACCTTGCCAGCGGCGATCTTCTGCACGGGAAGACCGAGTTT